>JBPYDQ010001132.1:0-19076 GCA_051986135.1 Terriglobales bacterium
AAATGAGGAATCTGGTCTCTGGCAGCTACAGTAAGCCCCGGATAGACAGGTGTGACACCCGGTCTTATTCTGTGGACAATTAAGATCCGGATCTAAGAATCTGCAGCGCCCTTCTCTCCAGCAGGGCGCTTTCTTTTGGCTAGACTTCGACGGGATCAGGAAAGTAAATGCGCCAGCCGAACTGCCGGGCTAGGGCTTCCAGGTCCGGATTGGGGTTGACCGCGAAACCGTGTTTGGCCTCGGCGAGCATGGCAACGTCCCACTTGGAATTTCCGAACGCTGCCTCGGGAGGATTCTCCAGTGCTGAACGCAGAGCGCTGGGCTTTCCGTCTCCTGAGGGAACGCGGATGAGCCGGTCGGTGATGATGCCATCCTCAATTTCGACGGCTGCGGCTAGGATCCTGTTTCGAGGAATTCCGAAATAGCGCATGCCTGCGCGAATCGTCCATTCATTCGTGGAGGATACCGCCCAAACATCACAACCCTGGGCAATCAACTTTCTGATCAGATTGCGCAATTCAGGAAATATCTGGCGGACCATGTGTTCATCGAAGAATTGAGTGGCCGCCGCCTCGACCAACGATTCCCTCAGACCTTCGTGCAGGAAGACCATCTCGCCACACATATCGTCTTCCGTGACCTTACCGGCGCGGTAGTCGGCATAGCGCTGGCGCGCCCAAGCGGCGATCTCCGGGGCAACCAGGCCCTGGTCCAATTCCCACATGAAAAAGCTTTCGCCCGCATCACCCGCCCACAGGGTGCCGTCGCAATCAAACGCGGCAGTGCGGGGGTTTAGCTTCAGAATCGAATCGACAAACTCGGAGGCATGACTCCTCCTTGAACGGTGTCGGATACGAGGCAAAGTCAACTTTCCAGGAATGATTTGGCGCCCCAGCCGTCGAGTCATGGGCGTTAGAAATATAAACGATCTTGGGATACATGTGTGCGCAAAAGCCTACCCGAGTACCGGCTCATTTTGGAGAGAGGAATAGTCCTCGGGAGTATTCACGTTCACCACTGCGAAGGGGTCTTCAACTGGAAGGTAGGCGATATGAGGTTGGTGCTGGTGCTCGATTTCCCGCGCTGTGGCGGTTGGCGCCGCTTCAAGACATTGGTGGATAAACTCCCGGGCGGCGATCACAGGGTGTCCATGTTTGCCCTTATACTCGGGAACCACAGCCCAGGTTGTAGTCGGGGCCGACAGAAAAGCATCATGCAAAGCTTGAAGTGTGGCAGGGCGAACCGGTGGCCGGTCCACTAAAGTGATCATGGCGGCATCGCGGCCCCGATTGAGCACTTCCTGCAATCCGACTTGTAGGGAGCTGAATTGACCCCGCTCGGGAGCCGGGTTCCGTACCAAAGAGGCATTGTGCGAATAAACGAGGGGGGCAAGGCGGGCATCGTTCTGGCCGGCGACGACTACGACCAGATCACAAAACTGCAACAGGGAACGAATGCTGGCCGAGAGGAACGTCCCGGTGGACGGGATGGCGGGACGCGGGGGAGGCCAGGGAAGAAGAGCCTTGTCTCTGCCCATACGTGTTGATTCGCCGGCCGCCAGAATCACCCCACAGAATCCAGGTGCGCGAGCCATGCACGCACGATAGCAGAAAGGAAAGGGGAAGTGTCAGCGGAATCCGGGGCGCCGATCGGCTGGCATCCCTACCCGTCTCAAGATAGGACTCGGTAATCGACACCGGAAAACAACTTGATTCCTGCTTTCGAGTCAAGATTCGTGACCCAGCGGTGTGTCTTGGGATTGTTCAAGTTCCTTTGCTTCCGGCGCCTCGCCTTCCGCCACAGGTTTGTGGCTCAGGAACCAGCTCATGTGTGGCAGGGCGCATTCACAGTGGCGACGAATGGCGATGAGCTCGGCAGTAATCGCGATGGCAATCTCCTCCGGTGTCACCGCCCCAATATCGAGGCCAACCGGCGCGTGCACCCGCTCAAACAGCTTGGCTGGAATTCCTTCGCCAACCAGCTCCTTGAAGATTTGAATGATCTTGCGCTTGGACCCGATCATGCCGACGTAACGAGCCTCCGTCTCGACCGCCCATCGCAGACAACGCATATCGTCGCGATGGCCTCGAGTAACGATCACAATGTATGAGGACTGGCTCGGACTGAGCTGCTTCATCACTACTTCAAAGTCATCCGAGATAACTTCTCGTGCTGCGGGAAACCGGTCGCGGTTCGCATAAGCCTCGCGGTCATCCACTACGATCACATCAAATCCAGCGTCATGGGCTGTCTTGTAAAGGCTGGCGGCTACGTGTCCTGCACCAAAAATGTAAAGCAAATCTGGAGGGAGGACCGGCTCGATGAAGATCTCGAGTGTGCCACCACATACCAAGCCGGTATCGTACTTGGGACTTTGGTTAAGATCGAAGGACAGGGTGCGAGGTTTCTCCGACTCCATGACTTCGCGGGCGGCCTGCCACACGTCGGCCTCGACGCAGCCACCCCCGATGGTGCCATAGATCGAGCCATCTTCTCGGACCAACATCTTGGCTGTCTTGAACGATGGGATCGAGCCGCGCACGTTGACTATGGTCGCAACCGCTCCCCGCCGGCCTTGCTGGCGCAGTTTAACGATCTCCTCGTAAATGTCCATCCCTGAATGATTATTTCGGGTTCCGATGGGCTAAGTCAACATCACCTGGCCATTAGCAATTAGAATTTTCGTCGTGGCGGGATGCTGCCGAAAGCGCTGTTCGAAACACTGTTTGTCGCAGGCAAATTTGACCAGGAGCTTATTTTTAAGATTCGGGCACGGACGAAGTCAAGACGCAGCACGAGCGCGAAAGCGATCGGGCGATGTTCTTGATCCACCGACCGACGATCGAATCCTGTATACCTATGACGGATTGTTCACCGAGTGGATCTAAACTTCCCGCAACGAAAAAAGAGGGGACATCGAAAGTGCCAGTTTGTTGGCCTCCGCCACATTGAGTTTCTCAAAACAAAATAACGCACCCCTCGGAAAATCGGAGTGATCTGCTACCGCCGTCTGGTTGTGCTTCAGCAAATCTCACGCGCGTGCTAACTTGGACAGTCTGACCTCGTATTAAGCACGCTGCTGGGAGACAGTCATATGAAAGCCATTCGCATTCATGAGTTTGGCGGGCCGGAGGTCTTGCGATACGAGGACATACCCGATGCCAAACCGCGCAAAGATCAGGTGCTGGTGCGGGTCAAAGCAGTCGCGATGAACCACCTCGATCTTTGGGTCCGCAGGGGCCTGCCTGGGGTCAAACTGCCTCATATTCTGGGCAGCGACATTGCCGGCGAGGTGCTCGAAGTTGGCGAGTACGTGACCAGCGTGAAATCCGGGCAACGCGTCCTGATTGCTCCCATGCACTTCTGCAATCATTGCCCGCAGTGTGTTGCCGGACGGCAGAACATGTGCCGCGAGTTCACGGTTTTGGGTAATGGTGTGGACGGTGGAAATTGTGAATTAATGGCGGTCCCGCAAGTGAATATCGTCCCGATTCCTCACCATCTGGATTTCATCGGCGCCGCAAGTGTCCCGCTGGTTTTCCTAACCGCGTTCCACATGCTGACCGGCCGGGCCGAGGTGCGTCCGGGCAACACGGTCTTGGTGCTGGGGGCCAACTCAGGAGTGGGAATTGCGGCCATCCAGGTGGCGAAGCTGTTTCAGGCCACAGTGGTTGCCACGGCAGGAACGGAGCAGAAAATGGCCAAGGCTCGGGAGCTTGGCGCCGATCATGTCATTGATCATTACAAGCAAAACATCTCCCAGGAGATCAGAAAGATTACGAACGGCGCGGGCGTCGACATTGTGGTGGAGCACGTCGGACGGGCGACCTGGGAACAAAGCTTGAAGTCGCTCAAAGCGGGCGGGACGCTGGTCACCTGCGGCGCCACCACAGGACCGCAGGTGGGAGTCGATTTGCGCTTCGTTTTTTACCACCAGTTGACGGTACTCGGCTCCTACATGGGCACCATGGGGGAGTTCGATGAAGTGTTAAAGCACGTTTTTAGTGGGAAGCTGAAAGCGGTGGTGGACAGCGTATTTCCCTTAAGCGAAGCCCGCTCCGCTCACGAGCACATGGAAAAGAGCGAGATGTTCGGCAAAATCGTGATGACGCCTTGACCGGATGAAAACAGGAAGGATTGAATGACAGCCTCGGCTGAATTCGACTGTGTTTTCATTCGGTCCGCCTCATCAAGGCTTTTGGTTTAAAATGAAGATAATGGCTCGGGAAGTCAGTTTCGGCACGTACTTAGACATTGAAGACGGCAAGCGGATTGTCAAGGAATTAAGCTACGGCAATCCCACGCCTGAAGGTCTGGTGCTGACGACTCTGGACAACGCCGTTAATTGGATGCGCAAGAACTCCATCTGGCCGATGACCTTCGGCCTGGCCTGCTGCGCGATCGAGATGATGTCAATGGGCGCAGCGCGATTCGATATCGCGCGTTTCGGAGCCGAAGTGTTCCGGCCCTCTCCCCGGCAATCGGACCTGATGATTATTGCCGGGCGGGTCTCGCAGAAGATGGCGCCGGTGATTCGCCAGCTGTGGGAGCAGATGCCGGAACCAAAGTGGGTCATCTCCATGGGCGCATGCGCCACCTCAGGGGGTGTATTCAACAATTACGCACTGGTGCAGAGCGTTAACCAGGTAATCCCCGTTGATGTCTACGTTCCCGGCTGCCCACCTCGGCCCGAGCAGCTGATTTATGCGATCAATCTTCTCCAGGAGAAGATCCAGTCCGAGCGGGGAACGATCAAGCGGGCTTTGAACATCAAATAATTTGCCACCTGCTCAGAGGGATCGCTCGCCTCTTCTCGAAGCTCGGTCAAGCCCCCGTCTTTCCTTTCTGCCGGCATACGGATCCTCCCGGGCCAGAGGGTCGAAGGTCGCTGTCCAGGCCTTGAAGCCGGCTAAGTCTCACGGCAAGGCGTAAAACTCGTGGTTTTCATTGTGTGGAATTTCCATTGCGTAAGATCATCCTCTGACATGAGTCTCCGAATTCCCATTCATCGCCGCTTCCGGCATAATCTCAGAATAGATTCATCACAAAACATAAAAAGGAGTGAACTTGCGCCACGCCTTGCTAAAGGTACGCTATCTTTCCCTGTTCGGTTCTCTTCTCCTGCTGCCTTCGACTTGCGCAGTAGGACAAACGATTCACGTCGATCTCAGCCAACCGGTAAATTCTTTCGTTCCCAACAGAGCACTGGGTGCCGGAATCGATCGCCTGCCTGCCGGCGCCATCGATAAAGTGATTGACCCCGACACGGTTAAACAGGTTCTCTCCGCTGGATGGGGCCCGGTCACGTACCGCCAGAATACGGAACTCTACATCGAAGACTGGCACTGGAATCCCGAAGGGACATGGAGTGATCCAAGCGGCAAGGGTTATTTTACCGGTAGTAGGGAACTGGGCGAGCCCATACGGCATTCCTATGGCTACTGGCTGCCGCATCGCGGATTCACGCGCAACGATGGAGTCGAAGGTCAAGGCTTCTCTCGTTTGACCGACGGCGATACCAGCACTTACTGGAAGAGCAATCCCTATTTGACGAAGGCGTTCACCGGGGAAGACGATTCCGAGTTTCCGCAGTGGGTCATTGTGGATTTGGCGAATCAGCAGATGGTAAACGCCATCCGCATTGCCTGGGCCGAGCCCTATGCCCGCAAGTATGTTGTCCAGTATTGGACTGGCGACGATCCCATCAAGAAGCCGACGAACGGCGTCTGGGTCCGTTTTCCGGGAGGAACCGTGACCGAAGGGAAGGGTGGTGTGGCCACGCTTGAGCTGACCAGAGCGCCGATCCCGGTCGAATTCGTACGAGTGTGGATGACCGAATCGTCCAATACCTGCGATACGCATGGAGCGAGCGACCGTCGCAATTGTGTCGGGTATGCCATTAACGAACTGTATCTGGGCACCGTGGATGGGAAGGGAGAATTTCAGGACTTGATCCGCCACACGCCCGACCAGGATCAGACCACAACCTACTGCTCCACCATCGATCCCTGGCATCAACCTTCCGACCTCGATCCCCATATGCGCGATCAGGTGGGATTCGATTTGTTCTTTAATAGCGGTTATACCCGCGGTTTGCCGGCCATGGTGCCGGTTTCGGTGGTATATGCAATTCCCGAGGATGCCGCGGCCGAAATTTCTTACCTCGAAAAACGCAAATATCCCATCTCTTACGTGGAGATGGGCGAGGAGCCGGACGGCCAGTACATGGTTCCGGAAGATTACGCCGCGCTATACATCCAATTTGCTGATGCGATTCACAAGGTGGATCCAAAGGTGAGGCTCGGAGGACCGGTTTTTACCGGTGTGAATAAGGACATCGAAACCTGGCCGGACGCACAAGGGCGCACATCGTGGACTGGCCGGTTCGTGGATTATTTGCGCGCTCACAATCATCTCTCCGATCTCGCGTTCTTTCCCTTCGAGCACTATCCCTTCGAGCCCTGCAAGAGCAACTGGGGAAAACTCTACGAAGAGGCCGATCTGGTCAGTCACATCGTGGATGTGTGGCATCAGGACGGGGTACCGAAGGAGATTCCGCTCTTCATTACGGAATCGAACCTGTCCTGGGTGGATAGTGAAGCTTTCGTGGATGTCTTCGGCGCGCTTTGGCTGGGAGACTATGTCGGCGGCTTTCTGACTGCCGGTGGAAACGCCGTCTACTACTTCCACTACCCGCCGATGCCGATGGGCCGGGGTTGCAATGGATCTTTTGGAACATTCGGGATGTTCCGTGCCGATGCCAACTATAAAATCCAGCAACCCATTTCGCAGTACTTCGCCAGTCAACTCATCAATCTCGAGTGGGTACAGCCGGGAGACGGCAATCATCGGGTTTATCCAGCCCGGAGCGATGTCGAAGATCCCGCCGGGCATAAGCTGGTGACCGCCTACGCAGTCGAGCGGCCGGATGGACAAATGTCGCTGCTGGTGATCAACAAAGATCAACTGAATGCGCACGCTGTACGACTGAAATTCAGTAGCGATCAGG
The DNA here is from genome assembly GCA_051986135.1 of Terriglobales bacterium. Classification (GTDB taxonomy): domain Bacteria; phylum Acidobacteriota; class Terriglobia; order Terriglobales; family Acidobacteriaceae; genus Gp1-AA122. The sequence goes on from JBPYDQ010001132.1 coordinate 7,010, forward strand.
GCGAAAAATTCTTTTCGGGGCCGGTCTCGTTTGTGACTTTCGGCAGCGAACAGTACCGCTGGCACCCTTCCGAGACGGGCGGCAATGCCGATCCCGATGGTCCTGCCGCACGGTCCACTATCAATGCTCGAGGTGACACGATCTATACGCTGCCGAAGGAATCGATCACGGTGATTCGCGGCAAGCTGGCAGGAAAATAAGAATCTGCTCGAATGTCGGGGTGTTGTGCTACTCAGCGGCTCAAAACCGCTGCGCCTCGTTCGTCTGTGGCCCCCTGTCAGCAAGCCCCTCAGGGCCCGACCCGGCGTCCATCAAGGATCTTCGCCGGTTTTCTACATGAAACCATCGGATCTCAGAGCCAACTGCAGGGATCGTATGAGCCTCCAACCATGTAGTCGGTGCAGGAGGCAGGCGGCGATGACCGCAGCCGAAATTCGGGACCTTGCCATCAAGCACGGCCGCACAAAAAAACGGTACAACGCCATCGTTGCCTTCTTCTCAGGAGCTGTGCCCGGGTTAATTCTGAACCACTACATTCCCAGCGACTCGAAGCACTGGGTGATCGGACTCGCTATCGGACTTATCTGGGGGAATGCCTTCGAGTATTCATATCATCGCTGGCTGCTGCACTGTCCCCGCAGTTCCCTCGGCAAAGGACATCGCGAACATCACATGAGTGTGGCAACCCCGGAGGAAGCCGAACACGTCTCTCTGGGAAGGCGGCCTTATCACATCGCTTTACTGTTCGCCACGAACGGCATCATTGTGATCGCTCTCGATCTCGCGCTGGGTCTCCGCTTGACTCCTGGAATTTTCGTTGGATGGAGCGTATATCTGATCGCGGCAGAGGAGATCCACTGGCGCATCCACCTGGACGGCTGGCTGCCGCCTGGGCTGCGCTTTGCCCGTGCCTATCACATGAACCATCACGAAATTCCTAATACCCGCTATAATGTGTTTTTGCCAGTGTTTGATTTTCTGCTGGGAAATATTGCGCCGCCCCCTGGGGTCAAGACTCGAGCGAGCTAACAGACCGAACCCCGGCATTCAATAGCACCGAAATGGACTTTCCCGACTGGCTACATCCTCATCCTGAGTGGAACCACGGATTCGGGTGCGGTTTGCCTGGCACCTGGCACCCGAGCTCCTGGTCAGAGCCTCACGTCAAAATCCAGGCGCCGTGCCCATCTGCGACTCTGTGGTGGTTTTTCTTCGATGTCCAGACTTCGAGCTGATTCCGTTTTCCAGTACACTGACAAGCGCATCCTGGCCCGCCTATGGAACAGTCCGCGGTTGTCGAGATCGAAGGAAAGCGCCTGACGCTGACGAACCTGGACAAGGTTCTTTATCCCGCTGCCGGCTTCACCAAGCGGCAAGTCATCGATTACTACATTCGGGTAGCCCCTGTGCTGCTACCCCATCTGAAAGACAAGCCGCTCACCATGAAGCGTTTTCCCGGTGGAGTGGATGAGGAGTTCTTCTTTGAGAAGAATGCCCCCAAACATCGGCCGGAGTGGATCAAGACCGCACCCATCTGGAGCTACGGAAATAAGCGTCATGTGAATTACATTCTGGCCAACGATCTGGCCACTCTGGTGTGGGTCGCAAACCTTGCTTCGTTGGAGCTGCATCCATCGCTATCTTCGGCCCAGGACATCAAATGCCCGACCATGATCGTCTTTGATCTGGATCCGGGCCCCCCGGCCAACATTGTCGAGTGCGCGCAGGTCGCAAGGTGGTTAAGGACGATGTTCGAACATCTTGGTTTACGGAGCTTTCCAAAAACTTCCGGCTCAAAGGGCCTGCAAATTTACCTGCCCCTGCATACCCCGACCAGCTATGACGAGACTAAGCCGTTCGCGCACGCAATAGCGCGATTGCTCGAAGAGGAGCATCCGGAGTTGGTGGTTTCCGATATGAAAAAGGCGCTCCGCACCGGCAAGGTCCTGGTGGACTGGAGCCAGAACGATGAGCACAAAACGACCGTTTCTATCTACTCGTTGCGGGCAAGGGAGAGGCCCACAGTTTCTACTCCTGTGAGCTGGCAAGAAGTTGAGCAGCTTCTTAAGAAGAAGGATCCGCGCTTGGTGGCGTTTGAAGCACCCCAGGTATTGGCACGCATCGAAACTTTGGGCGATTTATTCGAACCGGTGGCTAAGCTGAAACAGAAACTGCCTCGGTTGGACGATTTGCTGGCTTCCGGGGCGGTCGAAGAGAAACAGCGCCACGCGATTGCCGCGCAGGCTTCGGAACGGGCCGAAGAGATGGCGCGCAAGGCTGAGCGGCGCGGGTCGCCTCCCGCGACGAGCAGGACGGGCGCTAGTCGGAAAAAATCAATTCGCTCTTCGACAAAATCTAGAACGCCAGCTCGACCAAGCCGCAAGAATGTAAAGTAGCTTTCCAAGATTGCCGATTGAGGACGAAAGTATCACAGCGGAACTAACATGGCACAATTCTTTGCTGGTACATCGGGCTGGGCTTATCCCAGCTGGAAACCTGATTTCTATCCCCCCAAATTGGCGCAAACGAAATTCCTTACTCATTACTCCTCGCAGCTCAACACGGTTGAAGTCAATTTCACGTTTCGTCAGCTTCTGAAAGAAACCACCGTTCAAAAATGGCTGAACGAGACACCCGATCACTTCCGTTTCGGAGTCAAAGCGCACCAGGTCATTACCCACATCAAGCGGCTGCGGGGAAGTGACGAATTCGTCAAACGCTTTATCACAACCCTCGAACCTCTGGAACGAGCAGGAAAATTAGGGCCGGTTTTGTTCCAACTCCCGCCCAACCTGAAAGCCGACGTCGAGCTGCTGAAGAATTTCCTGCCCGCAATACCACCAGGCGTGCGCATGGCTTTCGAATTTCGGCACGGGTCCTGGTTTTCCGACGAAACTTACGACGTGCTGAGAACCTCGAACGCCGCATTGTGCGTGGCCGAAACCGAAGAGCGTCTTACTCCGGATGTGACCACCGCCAGCTTTAACTACTATCGTTATCGCAAGCCTGAATATTCAGCGGAAGAACGCAAAGCGATGGTCGGAAGAATTCGGGAGCACCGGGAGCAGGGCCGGGATGTCTATGCTTACTTCAAGCACGAAGAAACGCCACAAGGCGCACTCTATGCGCTGGAAATTTTGAAGGAACTTGGCGCGCGATCCCAGCTGATAGGATGATGCCCTGCAGCCGTCGAGCCTCCAGGACTACCCCATTGTGCTTACAGGCGACTACCAGCAGGATGATCTGGATCCGTCGAACTAGTCAGCCCGTTCCGGCCAATAACCCCATTGCGGGTTGCACGGCCACCTGACGCTGGTGGCAGCCAGCTCGAGTATCAAAATGATGACTAAAATCCTGCCATGCGCCCTTGCGAACCAGTTCATGGCCCCTGACTGGCAGATCGCACCAATGCGAATCAATCGAAGCGTCGTGTCCATACGTCGGCGTAAGGAGGAAACTCAGATTCGCCGGGAAACGTAGCAATGGTGCCTTATTTAGGTTGATACTTCGACCATTGCCAAGGCGAAGCCATCGTAGCCCTTGCTGCCGACTGTCTGAATAGTGGTAGCAGACAGGCGGTGTTCGGCCGCAAGCAGCTCGTTAAAACGCCTGATCCCTTGCACATCGGGATCATCGCTGGATGGATCCAGCACCTTTGCGTTGCGCACAACATTATCGGCGATGATCATCGCGCCCGGGCGGGAGAGCTTCAGAGTCCAGGTTAGGTAGTCGGGATATCCGGACTTGTCAGCGTCAATGAATATGAAATCGAATGGGGCACAGCCGCTAGCGATCATCTGCTTGAGCGAATCGAGCGCCGATCCAAGGCGAACTTCCACCAGGCGAGCCAAGCCGGCGCGCGCAATATTCTCGCGCGCAACCTCGGCATGTTTCGCGTTGGCTTCCAACGTGATTAAACGCCCGTCGGCGGGTAACGCCCGGGCTAACCAGATTGTGCTGTAGCCGCCCAGAGTTCCCAGTTCCAGGATACGGCGGGCTCCCTGAATGCGCGCTAAAAGATGCAGCAACTTGCCTTGGGTTGGACTTACGTTGATAGGGGGAAGTTCGGCGGCGCGGCTCGTCTCCAGAGCAGCGTCCAGAATCGGATCCTCCGGAACGAGAAGACCTCGAATGTAACGGTCAACTGCGGTCCAATTCGCTTGCGCAAGGTCACCGCCTTGCTGCGCACCTGTCACCACCATTTCCTCCACGCCTCCTGTCCTAACCTATCCGGCATCGCCGGCTCTATCCTCGAAGAACAACTGCGTGATCAACCTGAGCGCCCGATAAACCGGCGCTCTTCCGTGAATCTATCGCGTGTTGCAGCCGGAAGGCAAGTTTGCGCTCAGCGACGTTGCTGGCGGCCTTACCGGAGACGGTCAGCCAGGAGGTGGGCGCGTAAGTGGGCGCGAATGCCGGAGCAAGCCTGGAGCACGATTAATGTGAGATTTCCCACCGGGGCAGTAGCTTTATCGGTCCGGCAGATTACATAGGGCAAAAAAAAAGCCTGTGGGCGCCATGTTGCCGAAGACCAAGCGGCGGAACACCAGAGCTCGAAGCAGTTGCCCGAGCGCGACGCCCGCCTCCCTACGGCTGCCCCGGGGGGAAGCTCGCAGCTCTGAGAAACCCTTTTCCAGGACGCGTGCAACGAACCTGAGAGGATGTGAGCACAATTCAGGCTGCGCTAATTCGCCGGGGCAGGCGCGGGGCTGTCCCTGGTCGTGTCCGGCGCGACACACAACGCGATTTCAATTCCAGCGCACTTGATCTGCCAGATGTGCCCGGCTTCTTGAGTTCAGCCGCCTCGAGCCGTTGAATAATTTGTTCATTACAGCCGGACCTCGGTGAAATTTCTAGGAATAGTAGATGGCCGTTGGTCGTTGGACCTCGGTCGTAGTGGGAGAGTTTGAAACCGTTTGCCATGGACCGTTGTCGGACGTCGTAAGAAACCAGGTAAAACCAGAGTCCAAAGATGGGAGACCGCTTCTTTCATCAACTAGCCATCGTTCGTTCGGCGCCTCGGAAAAGGCCGCGCATCGCGCGCACCATCCGGCGGATCATAATGAGCAAAAGGGCTATCGCTACCGAAACCAGTCCGCCGGCGATCCACGGGTGGCGGGTAGCAAACCAGGTCAGGAATATGGCAATGGCATCCTCGCCGGTGCTCAGAGCGGCGTTGGAAAACGGTTCCGGAGAGGCGGTGACCGCGGCTCGGGCTGCGGTTTTCCCGCTATGAGCGACCAGGGCGATCAATCCACCGGCAAGTGTCGCCAGCAACTGTTCGCCAGGCGAGAGCTGGGCCGTCGCACGCCACGCTAGCAAAGCGGCTATCGGCACTCTGATAAATGTATGCAGGGCATTCCAAACCAGGTCGAAGGCCGGAATCTTGTCGGCAAAGAACTCAATCGCAAAGAGAATGGCGGCGGCGCCAATGACATACCAACTCGCCAGCAGCTCGAGCGAGGGCGGTAAGTGGACGGCGCCGGATCGCGATAGCAATCCCAGAGTGGCTACAGTCGCATAAACATTCAGGCCGGCCGCGAAACTGGTGGCAACCAGCAGGCCGAGCAGATCGTGGACTGGGAGCTTCATCGCGATCTCAGAATAGTTCCTGGCTCGGCCGGGGACGCCATCGGACAGTAAGCCGCTACAACCAGAGATCCTGAAAAGAGAAAAGGCCGCCTCTCGGGCGGCCTGGCTTGTTCAGCCGAACCTAATTACAGAGTGGATTCGATTTCGAAGCCCCATGCTTCCAGGAGCGGCTCCGGAATATACTTCGAGTTCTTGTTGCGTCGTGCCCACTCCCGCAGGCGAGTGGAGCGCAGGTATTGATCCGGCGCGAGCTTGTACTCGCGCACCACCTGTTCGAATTCAGTTACCGTCGGGGTGACCGGTCCGATTGGCTCGGGTTTGCCCCAGTTAGGATTTCCACGTCGCTTGGCCATGAAGAGTACTTTCCTCGCTCAATTGAGATGAATACAAATTCTTGGATACATCTTTCAAAACTTAGATTCCCCGGACGACCGATTGGATTCATGCCTTCAGAAAGACTTTTCGAAAAGCCCAGGCCCTGCTACGGTCCTTATCCTGAAAATGGAAACGTAAAATTCTAGGTCGTAGATCCGGAGAAGTCAACCGGATTTTCATGCTATTATGTAAAATCTTGTCAACAAATCCAAGGCGATCAGCAACTTACAGGCGACGCCGTGCGGACCGACTGCCCGCCGAAAGAAGGCAGGCAAAACGGGCACCCCGTGCCCCGCTCCGCATTCCTTAATCCCCCCTCCTCCCCATGGGTTTGGGCTGGTCATTTGGGTTTAAGGAATTTCGCCAGGTTCTATACGAGGAAAGCAAGCTACAAAATACAAAAACTGGAATATTCTTGCAGGTAAATCCCTGCCTGACCTTCCGTCGGTGATCCATCCGCAAGGCCGTTTACAGTGCCTCGCGACTGGGGGCACGATCAAAAAAGCCGACGCGTTACGCCGTGAGAAAGGCAGCCGGAAATATTCGATAACGAGGTTGCCCAACTCGACGTAGCGGCTGAGAGCTCCCCTCCGTCGCCCGTCTCCCAAACAATTGCGGGAGGAAGCTCGTCACGCTACGCGCGGGTAATCGGAACCTTGTGCCCCAAGCCCTCGCCCCGTGCAAGCTCCTATTGCCCCACTAACTTGGACTTTGCGCTACCCGCCCTGCGATGAGACTCTGCTATGAAATCTCGAAGCTCTCTCTTTTTTTCGGACGAGAAGATCACCGGATTACCCTGCAGAACCCGCTCTCGAATGCTGGTCCCGCGAGATCTTGAAGCGGCGCACAGGATGAGGCTTTAGGTCGCAGTTTTTACGATATGGCGGGCCCGGTGCGACATCTCTACCTGGCGGGCCATGCGTGAAGTATGGCGGACTTCTGGCACTATTACCAGCGATTTAGATGACGCTACACTGGCGTGACACTTTCGCGACGCGATATCTGTTACCGAGCTCGACCCGATCGGAATCTACTAGCGCTGTACGACCGCTGCCAAGTCGCGGAAGAATCCTGGGTAAGAGACATCGGCGGCGGCAGCATTCAAAATTCGAGTCTCGCCATGTGCGCCTAATGCCGCTATGGCAAAAGCCATGGCAATGCGGTGATCGCCTTGGGAGTCGATTTCGCCGCCGTGTAGAGATTGTCCTCCGGGCACCGCCAGGCCATCCGGCCGTTCCTCGACTGTGGCGCCCATCGCCCGCAGGCTTTGGGTGACGGCTCGAATGCGATCGGATTCCTTGACGCGCAATTCCGCCGCGTCCTGGATTTCAATTCCCCCCCGACTGTAGGGTGCTATGGCGGCCAATACGGGGAGTTCATCGATGAGAGCCGCGCTGTCCGCCCCCGCTATGGTGGCACCTGTGAGAGCTCCGCCTTCGACCTTCACCGTGCCTACCAGTTCGCCATGATCTTCCTCGAGCTGGGTGACGGAAATTTTCATGCCCAGTTGAATCAGCAAATCGAGTAGGCGAGCCCTAGTGGGATTCATCAGCAGGCCCCTAATGGTCAGTTGAGAATCTGGAAACAGCGCCGCCGCACAGAGAAAGAAGGCAGCGCTCGAGATGTCGCCCGGAATAGTGGCCTCGATGCCATGCAGACGCTGTCCCCCCCGGAGCGATGCGCGATTGCCGTCCTTCTTCACCTCGGCGCCGAAGGCGCGCAATGCCAGTTCTCCATGATCGCGAGTGCGCACCGCTTCGTTTACTTCAGTCACTCCGTCGGCATACAGGCCTGCAAACAGGATGGCCGACTTCACCTGGGCGCTCGCGACGGGCGTGTTGTAGGCGATTGCTCTCAGCTTGCCGCCATGTATGCGCAGAGGCGGGCGTTGTCCCTGCGACGAAGATATCTGCGCTCCCATCTGGGTGAGGGGAGCGATAATGCGCGCCATAGGCCGGCGCGCCAGCGAATCATCTCCGATCAGTTCTGCCACAAATTCCTGGCCTGCCAGAATGCCGCTCAGCATCCGCATGGTTGAGCCGGAGTTGCCGCAATTTAGCGGGCCAGTCGGAGCGTTTAGCTGCGGGCCGCGGCCGTCGATCGTGAGGGCATTCCCGCTTGCCTGATCCCGCTGCCAATCGCAACCAGAAGCACGCAAGCAGGCGAGCGTACTGGCGCAGTCCTGACCGGTGGAGTAATTTTCCAGACGCGACGTTCCTTCGGCGATTGCCGCCAGCATGGCATATCGGTGGGAGATGGATTTATCTCCCGGCATACGCAAGACGCCGGCAACACTTCGTGCCGGCCGGATGACGACGTCTGACTCAGAGGCGGAAGGCGTGAGCGATTGAGGACTGGGCATCCAAGTTCAGCCGCTAGGCGAATGACTGCGCGTCCCGGGTGGCTTCATTCAGAATTTCTGGGGGGACCTCTTTAATGCTGACGCTGAATTCGAACATCGGCGTAGGCTCGCCACGGCCCCAGCGATTCAGGTCCCAGTTGGCCCGCAGAAATTTCACGTCCGGCTGCTGCCTGAGGTCCAGCAGCATGGGATGCTGGCCGCGATAAAACTTTTGCGGGAATGTTTCCAGTGGCTTGGCCGGCCACACGGTTCCGTCCGCCGAGCCAAAGATGCTGACGTCGAGCGACTCCTGCTCGATAACACTGGTGATGTTGAGGGTCAAAAGGAAAACACGTTGCGATCGATCGCCCAAAGCCATCGGCGGACTCTCGCCCTTTGCCGTTGCGCGCGTCTTTTCAGGAACAAGGAGAGTATCAATCATGACCAAAGAATTGTAGCAAAGCAGTTTCGAGTTTCCAGTTTCCCGGTGGGAATGGGCCTTCCTTGAGCTCTGCTCGCCGCTTTTTCACAGCTAGGGTGCGTGTGAGACGCCGTCCAGAAATTGGCGGAGCAGACTGCCCACCGCATGAGGTTGTTCGAAGATGGCATAGTGCCCGGCGCGAGAAATGACTTTGAGCTCTGAGCCGGGAATGTTCCTCCGCATGACTTCGGCGTCTGCCAGCGGCGAGGCCAGGTCTTCATCCCCACCAATGATCAGGGTGGGTACATTCATGGTCTTAAGAGTCCCTACTGAGTCGGGACGCTCTGCCATGCCCCGCTGCACCAGGTTAACAGATGTAGGAGTCATCTTCTGCATCATTCTGCGTGCTCGATCGACCAGATCGGGACGATTGTTGAACGTGCTTTTGCCAAATACCTTGGCCAGCATGGTCTCAATGAATGGTTCGGTGCCGCGTTCGAGCACATCGGCGGCGGACTTAAGTCTGGCCGCACGGCCTTCCCAGGTTTCTTCCTGAGGTCTCGTGTTGCATAGAGCCAGCGCTGAGACGCGGTCCCTGTACCGGCGCCAGAACTCGAACAGAATGTAGCCCCCGATCGAGACTCCCGCGAAAGCGGCACGTCCTACACCTTCGATCTCGCAAATCCTGAGAACATCGTTGGCGTGCTTCTCCATGGTAGCGGGTCCCTCTCCCACGCTCGATTCACCATGCCCGCGCAGATCGGGGAGAATCAGCCGGTAGCGCGTCAACAGAGGCTGAGCCGCTGGCAGCCATAATTCGTGATGAGCAGGAAAAGGATGTAGAAGGACAGCCGCCGGGCCCCGGCCGACTACTTCATAGGCCAGTTCGGCATCACCGGAAACGATTCGGTTCATAGGAATCTCTCAGCCTTCAGTCAGCTCTCCGCGTTCAGCCAACGAAGGCGAGAGCGGCTGGCGTCACTGTAAAACCTGGGACAGCCAGGTTTCAGCCAAACGGCAAAGTGGCGTCTTGCCGAAAGCTCAGAGGTAAGAAAAGGCGTCTCAAGGATTCGTTATCTGCTGGCCTGCCGGTGGTGCGGCTAAGACCACCGGTTCTTCGGGCATAATGATCCACCCCGCAATGTAGGCAACCAGGCCCGGCAGAAACCCGCTAAGCACGGTTAGGAGGGCCCAGAACACCCTTACCAGAGTTACATCCAAGTCAAAATATTCAGCAAAACCGGCACAGACGCCGGCAACTTTCCTGTTGTAGCGGAGTCGCATGAGATGCTGCCGTGCAGCCACTGCGCCAACACGTCTTCCGCAATACCCACAGAGGTTGGCATCATCCTGAATGACTTTGCCGCAGTAATTGCAGTACATAGATTCCACCTCACCTGAAGATACGCGGGCACCGGACAATTCGTTCCTGACAATTGTAGCCCGTCAAGTATAGCCGAGCACGTCGAGCGCGGCGGACTACTCGCGATAGGCGTTCTTTAGGAATCTTCGGGCGCTGTCGGCGGGGGCATTGTCGGCTTTCAGGGCAATCACCTGCTGGTATTTCTTGATCGCCTGATCGCGATTTTGCAAAAGGTCATACATCTGGCCGGCGGCGAGGCTGGCTCTCTGCTCGAGTTCGGGATCCGCCTGCGCATCTTGATTGACAAGCTCATAAGCAGCCGCGGCTCCCGCATAATTCTTGTCAGACCGTAGCATGTCTCCCAGTCCGACTGCGCCAGCCTCATAATGCTGCCCCGGATAATGCCCATTGCGCCCTGCCTGCCAAATTTCGCGGTAGACAATAGCAGCCTCATCGGATTTGCCCTGGTCGCGAAGAATATTTGCTTCTTCGAGCTTCAGCAGGCTGCTCTGGGGGAAACTTGCCACCAGACTGCGCTCCAGTTGAAGCGCTTCCTCGAGATGATGCTCACGGCGAAGAAAGACGACCAGGACGACTTTAGCGTCCACGCTGGTTTCCCCTCTGCCAGCTGCCGCTTCTCTCAAATAGGCGAAGCCTTTCTCTTTATTGCCGCTGATTCCTACCAGAGAACTGGCGACCTTCACTCCCAAGGGCAAGCTGCCCACGACGTAGTTATGCGCACCTACGACAAGCTTCGCGTCCACGTAATTCGGCGACAACTCCAATACCTTCTCATGGTCGCGGCGCGCGCCCACTGCGTTGCGCAACGCTGAGAACCAGGCGTGCTCCACCAGAGCCGTGTAGATGGCGAACTGCCCGCGCGTGACCCCTCGCGCGTACAGAGCGTCTACATCCTTCGAGTTCGACTCGAGGCGCTTTTGTTCCAGCCAAAAAGCGCGTTGGACCAGGTGTTTGATATGTTCTTCCGCCTCCGGGTCTGCGTTTCGGTGAGGAGCGCTGATGAAATTGTTGCTGGCATACTCGGCGCTATTGAGGGCGCCCATGCGGTAGAGCTCGTGAAATAGCTCTGCAGTGAGCAGGTGGTTGACCGCGAAGGGATCGTCGGGGTAGCGGTTGACAATACGCTGAAACTCCTCGACCGCACGCTCGAATTCCAGATTATAGAAGTGCTCGAAGGCAATACCGTTCACTGGATCAGCGGGGCGGTATGGCGACTTTACGCCAGTCGGGGATTGAGCGCCTGTTCCGGGTACGGAAACCAGGAAAGCGAGGACCAAGACGCAAGAAAGCCACGGAACTGATGCCGATTTCGTCACCGAGACAACTGATTTCAGTGTAACCGAAATCAGCTCTGGTCACTCATCCAGAGACAGTCGCTCTCACGTCTCTGGTCGCCGTTCGCGGCGAATCTTCCCAGGCCCGGGTAATTCTTGCTTTAGCGGGCAGAGGTGAACAACGCAATCGATCTGAGGTTTAACCGTTTATTTTCAAGCGGATAAATGCCAGCTGTAATTTGGCGATTGGCTTGCCATCGAATGGTTCAGGAGTCGCACTTTGTGGCTGAAGTAGCACAGAACACGAACAGCGAGTTCTGGAGACGACCGGTTGGTGAGCCGTCTGCGACCGCAGCTTCCGCGCCGGTTTTGCCGGAAATTTGCAAGCGGTGCTCCTCGGAATTTGTGGTGGGTGCTGGTTTTTGCCACATCTGCGGAGCGCAACGTTCTGAACCTGTTCTGGTCCCTCCTCCCTCCTGGGCTCGCTACGCCGAGCTTGCCCGTTACCTCGAATTCCATCGCATCAAAGAGCGCATAGGTCTGCCAACCTCGGCCCTGGTGGCTTTCTTGGCTGGGATCGCCTGCGTTCTGGCTGCTGTGCTGGTCGGGTTCATCTTCAGCGCAAATACGGTCCTCGACTGGCAAGCGGTACAGGTATGGCGGATCCAGTGGTTGCTCGG
>JBPYDQ010001133.1:0-7445 GCA_051986135.1 Terriglobales bacterium
CCGTCATCGCTGACAACATCAAAATGTGCGGAGCGAACTCTAACCCACTTGCTTGGTCCGGACGCTGAGGCGAGTGGTCCTAATAGCCCTAAGAGAATTATCAGGGAACGAGAGCTCGCAAGAACAAACGACGCTACAGTCCCGACTGACGCGTGAGGTGCGCGCATGCTTTCCTCCAGTTGCGATTTCGGACGTGGTCTAACACCACAATCACGCGATGGGGGAGGAAGGACGCTTTACCTAGATTTGCCGCTGATAGACTGTTTACCAAACAACGCCGGGCATGTGAAACAAAGGCACGACCATGACAAGGGGAAACGAAACTCGTAATTTTTGCTGAAGCTCACAGAGAAGGAGCAAGACTTCGTCAGTCGTGTTGCCAAAAAAGGGGACCCGCCCCTGCTTCCAGGCATAGAGAGGACAGTGGCGGGGTTTCGTCAATTGAATCACGGGTCAACCGAGACTACAGCGGTTTGGTACTTTAGAATTTATATCCGAAGCCGATTGAGATAATCGGATACACTTTGAAGAACCTCATGCTGTTGTTGATCTTGCTTTGCTCGGAGACGATGTTCGACTGAACCGACGAGTTCGTGGTGACATTGCGGCATTCGGTGCCATCGTCGTTGCAAACGTTTCCAGTCAGGTTCAGAGTGGCCTTAGGAGAACCCTGGAATGCCACGCCAAGTTCAACCGGAACACTGAAGTGTTTGGATTCTTTGCGGGAGACAAGGTTTCCCCAGCCAACCGTGACCAGCGGCGCGGCCCGGTTGAAGTTGATTTTTCCCATGCCGCGGAGGGGCACAGCAGGGTCACTTAGATAGGACGTGCCACCAAGGCTGAAATTCTGACCGCCGGGTACGGCGGCATTCGCTGTGATCGGATTGCCAATGTAGGCGAGCACACCTGGGCTGACGTGAAAATTGCCAGCAAACGGAAAGACGTCGTAGTGCGCCTCCACCGTTTTAAAGCTGAGCCGTCCATCGTAGAAGACGCCATCTTTGTTGAATCCACGGCTGTAGCTGAAGCCATTGAATCCGGCGCGGACATTCGTTCGATGGGTGACGCGTACCGCGGTTTCAACACCAGCCCCCAGCAAAGATCCCTTTACGCCAATGCCAACTTTCCCAGAGTCTCGGTTGGGGCCGACGCTGGGAGTAATAACAGCCGAAGACGAGTCCGGCGTCGGATCCGTCCAGTTAGCCGATAGACTGTATGTACTGAAGAACGACACGCTACACACAAGTATCCCAAAGCGACGAAGTAGCTTCTTCATCTATGCTCCTTAATTTTCTGGGAGATTATGCGGGGGCCCAAAAAGGTGATTCAAGTTAGCACGGGTCCCATGGGACGTTCCATGGCACGAATGTAGGAGGATACAGCGGGCGATGTCGTGAACTGGTATGAACAGGCCATGCGTGGTTGGCAAACCGTAGATTGATTGATCCCCTCAGGAGCTGACACTGACCCCACTCGGTTTCACTCCAGTGATATGGTATTTGACACCAACAGGGAGTTTGAGCGTGTCCTATATGGTCGGCGCACTGCTTACTTTTGAAGATAGCGCTCGCGCTCTATAATTCCTTCTTTCCAACGAAGGACATCATGCACCTCATCAGTTGTCTGCGCGCTCGATTTTTCCTCAGTGCACTGTTGGCGGCCGCTGCCCTTTCTGCCTCCGCCCAGACCGAGCAGAGGGGAACCCATGAATCTCTGCCCAGCGAGGTTCCTGCTCACCTAGAACCTGCCACCGGCAATTTCGATTACGTCCGCCGCGAGGTGATGATCCCCATGCGCGACGGCGTGAAGCTCAACACCATAATCCTCATTCCAAAGGGCGCCAAGAACGCGCCCATGCTGCTGACCCGTACGCCCTATAACGCCATCGCGCAGACTACCCATGCTGACAGTCCCCGCCTGGCCGAGGTCTTAAATGGTTATGACAATGCAATGGAAGTCATCATCGAAGACGGTTATATCCGTGTGGTCCAGGACGTGCGCGGCAAATACGGCTCCGAGGGCGACTACGTGATGACGCGGCCGATGCGCGGCCCTCTCAATTCGACGCCGGTCGACCATTCTACTGACACCTACGACACGGTGGATTGGCTGGTGAAGAACGTTCCCGAAAGCAATGGAAAGGTAGGAATTCTCGGCATTTCTTATGACGGCTTCACCGCAGCCGCCGCCCTGGTGAATCCCCATCCGGCGTTGAAAGTGGCAGTGCCGATGAATCCCATGGTGGACGGCTGGATGGGCGATGATTGGTTCCATTACGGGGCGTTCCGGGAACAGGGCATGCCTTACATTTACGATCAGGAATCGGCGCGCGGCTCGGGAGCAAAGTGGTGGACAAGCCAAAACGACGATTACGATGAGTTCATGAACGCAGGCTCGTCCGGCCAACTCGGCCGCCTGCGCGGGCTCGAGCAGGTCGGTTTCTGGCGCAAGCTGCTCGCGCATCCTGCCTACGATGCGTTTTGGCAAAACCAGGCGCTCGACAGGATTCTTGCCGATCAGGACTTGAAGATTCCCGTCATGCTGGTGGCCGGCCTCTGGGATCAGGAAGACATCTACGGGGCCACTGCGATTTACAAAGCAATCAAGCCGAAGGATACCGGCCAGGACAAGGTTTTTCTGGTTCTCGGTCCTTGGTACCACGGCCAGCAGATCCACGAGGGCAGCTCGTTAGGCGCAATCAAGTTCAACAGCGACACTGCCCTGTACTTCCGCGAGCATATCCTGCGGCCATTTCTGGCTCAATACCTTAAGGACGGGGCACCCCGGGCCGATGTCGCCGTGGTAAACGCGTTCGAAACAGGCACAAACATCTGGGAACGTTTGCCTGACTGGCCGGCGGGCTGCGTTCAAAACTGCACTATTACTCCTACTGCTCTCTATCTAAGATCCGGCCTTAAGGTCAGCCGGACCGCGCCACAGAGCGGCGATTCGGAATTCGAAGAATACGTCTCGGATCCCGCCAAGCCCGTCCCCTTCCTCGCGCGTCCAATCCACGCCCTCGGCGCCGACCCCAATCACACCTGGTCGCGTTGGCTGGTCGATGATCAGCGCGAGGCTTCCGGACGCCCCGATGTTCTGGTATTTGTCTCCGAGGTAATCGATGATCCGCTAAAGATCAGCGGCCGCCCGGTAGTTAATCTTGCGGCCTCAACCAGCGGCACGGATGCAGACTGGGTGGTGAAAGTGGTCGACGTGTATCCGGGCCAGGTAGCCGCCCAGCCCGAAATGGGTGGTTATCAGCTGATGGTCTCCGCTGACATCTTCCGCGGCCGCTATCGCGAAAGCTTCGAAAACGCCAAAGCCATTACCCCGAACGAGCCGCTTTTGTATCGCTTCGCGCTCCCCAATGCCAACCACGTGTTCTTGCCCGGCCATCGCATCATGGTGCAAGTACAGTCGAGCTGGTTCCCCTTGTACGACCGAAACCCGCAAACCTTCGTTCCGAATATTTTCTGGGCAGAACCGGGAGATTACCAGAAGGCCACCGAGCGCGTGTACCACTCACCCGCGCACCCCAGCTTTATCGAAATACCTTTGGTGAGCGCTGGCCTAACCAAGTAGCGCCGACCTTGACCTCGCTCACGCATGAGGTGTCCTGTCCGGAAGGTATCTCGGGTCCCCACCGGAAGACGAACTTTTATTCGCATGCCCGGGCGAGAGCGTCGCGGTCAACCTGGTCTTAGGCCACGGCTCTCGAAGGGACAGATGACCTCACCTGTCCAGAGGAGCGAAGGTAGGCTCGGTTGCGGGCTGTGGCCGAGTCTTGTTTCTCAACGACAGGAACAACAGTATCTGCATCCCCGCAGCGGCTGCGGCGTCGAGCACCACATCTTGCCAACGCCCGGTGCGAGAGGGAATGAAACTCTGATGAAACTCGTCCAAGCTGGCTATGACCACTGTCATCCAAAAACCCAGCTGCGCCCAGGCGAAGGTCCATGATCGCCCGCTCGCCGATGGCAGAGTCGCACGCCAGGCCCGGAACAGAAGCCAACTTAGAATCCCGTAACCGACCACGTGCCCCAGTTTTCTCAAGTAGTGGTTCCAGACCATTAGCGCAAAAATGTCTACTTGCCCGAGAATACGCGTAAGGATCGCGCTAAGCAGATTGCCCGTGTGCTCGGAAGACATCATGTCCGTGGATTCGAGGCCGATCACTCCAATCCAGATCAGCGCCGGAATCCATTGCTTCCAATCGGGTTTCGGGCGCATATAGGTAGAAGATTCGGAGACCACGTGCGACAAGATTACTCCAGCGCATAATTGGGAGCTTCGCGCGTAATGATCACGTCATGCACGTGGCTTTCCCGCAGCCCCGCCACGCTGATGCGCACAAATCGCGCTCGCTGCTGCAGTTCGGGAACATCGGCACATCCGCAATAGCCCATGCCTGACTTCAACCCACCAACCATCTGGTGCACAATCATCGCGACCGACCCGCGGTAGGGCACGCGTCCTTCGATGCCCTCGGGCACTAATTTGGCGAGTCGGTTGCCGTCGCCTTCTTCCAGCCCGGGTATGCCCGCGGTGGAAGAATCGCCGGCGGCGCTCTGGAAATACCGCTCGCTCGAGCCCGCGGCCATTGCACCCAGCGACCCCATTCCCCGGTAGGACTTGAAAGATCGCCCCTGGTAAAGAATCATCTCTCCTGGGCTCTCGTCGGTTCCGGCAAACAGCGATCCAATCATCACCGCGTTTGCTCCGGCAGCGAGCGCCTTGGTGATGTCTCCGGAATATTTGATTCCACCATCGGCGATAATCGGAACTGCCGCATCTTTCGTGGCCCGGTAGGCCTCTGCAATCGCCGTAATCTGCGGCACGCCGGCACCGGTGACCACGCGTGTCGTACAAATGGACCCTGGTCCGATGCCTACCTTCACCCCGTCGACGCCCGCGCGCGCCAACTCGCAGGCACCATCGAAGGTGGCGATGTTTCCGGCGATTAGATCGACTTCCGGGAGCCGTGACTTCACTCGTTCGACCGCCTCGAGGACCCGTGTGGAGTGCCCGTGCGCGCTGTCTATGGCCAGCAGATCCACCTTGGCCTTCGCCAACTCTTCAGCCCGCTCCAGAAAATCGCCCGTCGCCCCTAAAGCAGCTGCCACCCGCAGCCGTCCATGCGAATCCTTCGCCGCGTTGGGGTACTTCAATTTCTTCTGGATGTCTTTTACTGTGATCAGCCCCTTCAGGTTGTGTTCCTGATCCACCACAAGAAGCTTTTCGACCCGGTGTTCGTGCAAAATCTTTTCTGCCTCGACCAGAGTCGTGCCAACCGGAACTGTGATCAAGTTCTCCTTGGTCATTACGTTGCTGATGGGGATATCAAAACGGGTCTCGAAACGCAGATCCCGATTGGTAAGAATGCCAACCAGCTTCTTATTGTTCGTAATCGGCACCCCGGAAATCTTGTACTTGCGCATGACTTCGAGCGCCTCGGAAACTTTGTCGTCTGGCGACATGGTCACCGGATCGACGATCATCCCGCTCTCCGAACGCTTTACCTTGTCAACTTCGTTCGCCTGCTGCTCGATCGTCAGATTGCGATGAATAATGCCAATGCCGCCCTGCTGCGCCAGAGCAATGGCCATGCGCGACTCGGTAACCGTGTCCATGGCCGCGCTGACGATCGGAATATTCAGCCGGATATTACGGGTAAGCTGCGTCTGTGTGTTAACGCTGGCGGGCACCACATCGGATCGGGCGGGCAGGAGCAACACGTCATCGAAGGTAAGCGCCTCAGGGACGGGAAAATGAATCATACATCTCTCTCGGCGATAAGCCTTTATTTTAGCAGGTTGAGTCAGAACGCTGGACGACCGATAGCAGTCAGCCAATGTCCCAGCCTGGGAAAAGCCATAGACGGCGAATCGCGATGCGCCGAACCGCGCCCATTGGAAGAAAAAATCATTCGGCGGAAGAAAAAATCATTCGGCCCTGGCACGAAGAGAATACGAAGCATGCCATCAGACCGAAAAACCAGTGGCTCCGTCACCGGGTTCAGCCGACCTCCTGTCACACGGGTTGCGGCACTTACAAGGGCAGGCGTTCCTGGGATCAGGCAACGATGACCCTTTAAAGTTCTCGCACTGTTGTTCCGAGTAAGTCCTCGCACTCGTGTTCGATCGAAAATGGGTGAACCACCCAGGTCGCGCTGCTTCTGCCGGCACGAACCAAATGCATGCCGGATACACGACGAGCGAGAGCGCAATCCAGATCGCGGGCAAGGTGCAAAGCGAAAACCCATGTCGGGCGGGGGGTGTTTGCTCGGACTTCCCAGCGAGGGCCGGGCGATCAGGAGGAAGGTTACCGGAGGGTTTAGGGGATGTTCGGACAGCCTGGAAATCGAGTCGTTGGTTCCTCGACGGTACTGCTCGGGGCAATTTGCGTCCTCCCCTCGTCCGTTTGTTTTTTGCCTCTGAAGCGCGTATATTAATTCTTTGAATACTGTTGTGTAGTACCAGCATTTGGCGAAGCACACCAGTGGGCGCAAGCCCACTTTTTAGTTTGCGGCTGAATCTGGGGCGGCAAAAAGCTCGTAAATTATTGTATCAATGGCATTTGACGAAGCGAAGGTGCGCGGAATCGCGGACCGGGTGGCTTCCTCCAGCGGACTCGAGGTCGTAGACGTCGAGTTCCGGGGCGGCGGCAAGAGTCGCATGCTGCGCGTGTTTATCGACAGGCCGGCAGGCGTCACGCACGAAGATTGCGCGAACTTCAGCCGTGAGTTCGGAACCATCCTCGACGTGGAGGATGCAGTACCGGGCGCGGCTTACACGTTGGAAGTCTCGTCGCCCGGGCTGGACCGCAAGTTGACGCGCGCTGCCGATTTCGAGCGGTTCGCTGGGAGTCGCGTCAAGTTGATGACGCGAAATCCGATCAACGGCAATCGGCATTTTGAAGGCCGTTTAGAGAGCTTTCGCGACGGCCGCTTGACACTTGATTTGAGCGCTGCGCGAAGAAAGCATCGGTCTGCCGCGGACGAGAATCAGAAGATCGAAATCGAATTCGCGAACGTCGAAAAGGCGAATCTGGTGCCGGAGATTTGAGTTTCACGGTTTCATGGTTTCAAAGCTACCGAGTTTCGAGGTGGGTTGCGTAGCGAACCAAGTTGGGGACTTCGCGTTGGCTGCATGAAACTTTGAAACCTGCAGTCAAGGGTCAGAGTCTTATCGGAATTTTCACTATGGCAAGCGAGCTCTATAACACGATCGACGCACTGAGCCGGGAAAAGGGTATTGATCCGCAGATTGTCGTGAGCGCGGTGGAAGACGCGATTGTTGTCGCCACGCGCAAATACTACAAGACGCAGGAAAACCTACGGGCTGAACTGGACAAAGATAGCGGCAAGATCCGTGCGTTCGCGGTGAAGACCGTGGTCGAGACCCCGGAGCAGGTGGAAGATCCACTGCTGCAGGTGACGCTCGAAG
>JBPYDQ010001134.1:0-3458 GCA_051986135.1 Terriglobales bacterium
TTTGATCGCGCCCTACGGCACACGTGTGGCGGTGCCCGATGACAAATATGTCCACCAACTTGAGTCCTTGGACGTGGACATCATTGCGTACCAGGACGAGGTCGGCGTCCGCAAATCAAGAGTGGAGGAAACCTCGGCTTTTTACGAAGGCCTGAGAAAAGCACACGACCGCGCGCACAGGGCGGCCATTTGGGCGGATGTCGAAATTTTCGAGTCCCAAGGGGATGTTTACAAAAGCGCGTTACTTCCCGGGCCCTTCGATCGCATCCTCCGCCAGCTGGAGGCGGTGTCACCCTGGGTGGATAAGATCCTCGTCTATCAATATCAGGGAATGATGAACAAACCTGGCTCGCTTGCCTTTTGTGGACGCCCAGAATCCACGAAGCTGTATTCGGAATACGTGGAGTGGCTCAAGAGCCGAAGGTAGAGAATCAGGAGCTCAGGGATTGTTTCTGTCACATGGCCCGCACGACGGATCTGTCATCGTGCTGGCCGTTGTGCGTTGAGCTGAAGGCATTCTCGAACGCGAGAGCAGCAGCGCCAAGCACACCTCCGTGATACCCAAGTTCCGAGCGCAAAATCCGGAGCTTGCGATTTTCCCAGGGGCGAAGAAATTTGGGCAACTCCTGCTGGAGAACAGAGATCAGGAGCGGATTGCTCTCCGTCAGCCCGCCTCCCAAAATGAGAGCTTGAGGGTCAAGGAGGGCGATCAGAGTTGCACTGCCTCGGGCGAGATGCCGGCCCAGTACTCGGACCGCCTCATCGGCCCGTTTTTCACCCGCGTTGGCAGCGGCTATGATTTCTGCCGCTGACCGGTACGAATCGCCGGCGTAACGGATCAGGGCTGCGGCGTTCACGTACATCTCCAGACACCCGCGCATACCGCAGGAGCACGGCAGTCCATTGGACTCGAAAGGAACATGCCCGATTTGATTGGCTATGTAGTGGGGACCTCGATTCAAGGTGCCTCCTACATAACAGCCACCTCCCAAACCAGTCCCCAGCGTCAAAGCCACGAAATTCGCAAGGGATCTCGCGGCCCCAAAATGCTTCTCGCCAACCGCTAACGCATTCGCATCATTCTCGACCACCACGGGAAGACCGGAGAGAGCCGAGAGTTCCTCCCCGATCCTGGTGCCAGTCCAACCTGGCAAATTGTCGGTTGCATACACCACGCGGCCAGTTCGTGCGTCCACCCAGCCAGCAGTAGCGACTCCAATAGCAACGGGCTTATAGCCGCCGTCCTTAGCGTACCTCGTCGCGATCTCCGTCACCCGCTTCAAAGTATCAAGTAACGCTTGCGCCCCAGACTGGGCAGGCGTCTCGACCGCGGACTTGAACAAGACAGCGCCGTCGGAACGCACAATGCCGTACTTCGTCTGCGTTCCGCCAAGATCGATCCCAATCGCCTCGCTTGCCTTGTTGCGGCGCAGATACTCGCTTTCAATCGCGGCAGAAAAGCTGCGTGCGATGTCGGAGGGACGCGTGATGGCTGTGCCTACAACTACCGCGAGTGCCCCTGCGGCCACCGCTTGTCGCGCCTGCTCGGGCGACGCTATGCGGCCTTCGGCAATTACAGGGATGCTGCTGGCACGAACCAGATCCCGTATGAAATTAGGATCAAAGTCCTGTACATGGGTCGTTTCTTCCGTGTACCCGCGAAGAGTAGATAAGACAAAATCGGCGCCTGCCTCCGCCGCAGCTTTCGCGTCGGCAATCTCGGCGACATCTGCGAGCACGGGAACATTCAGCTGGTGATGAATCTCGCGCACACGATCCAAAGCTCCTGAACCCTGGCCGCGTGACGTACAGTCAAGGGCAATCATATTCGCCCCAGCTTCAACCAGTGCCTTTGCTGACTCGAAAGTGGGTGTGATGAGAACTATCCCATCGTGATGCCGCACTTTGTGGATGCCTATAATTGGCACGCCCGTGATGTCGCGAATGGCGCGCACGTCGTCAGGCCCATTCGCTCGAATGGCAGCCGCTCCTCCTTCGACCGCCGCGGCCCCGAAGCGGGCAATCAAGAGTGGGTCATGGAAGATCTCGCCTTCGGCCGCCTGACAGGACACTATCAACCTTCCCCGAATTGCTTGAGCTGCTTCGCTTGGCGTCACGATGAAAACCTCGCTGAAATACCGCAGAGAACAATCGCGAAGAGTAGTATCCCCAACCCAATCCACATGAGTCTCACGGCTGGAGGAGCGGCACCCTTCCACTCTCCGAGAAGGACACCCATAACATTGGCTAGGAGCAGGCCGACAGCCAGACTGAGCGGCCAGCCTACGGACGGTCCCAATAAACCCAGGCGCGGGGTCGCGGCCCCATAGAGAAAGATACTGCCACCCCACAGTAACCCCATGGAGCTGCTACGAACCCAAGACGGCAAAGAACCAGGCCCATAAAGCAGTGCCGACGTGGAATTACGCCTCATCTGCAGTGCGCAATAGCTGAGGTTCGGGATCGAGCCGGCAGCGAGCATTAACAACCAAATCAGATTCGTCGCCGCGAATCGAGTCAAGCCATGGATAACTCCGGCATCGGAGACGGGGAGCGCCAGCGCATATCCGATATTGAAGATAGCGGACATCACTCCTGCGGCAACGGCAAGGAGATAACCCGTAACGGCTGGACTTCGCGACGGTTGCTGCTGACCGTCGCGGATGCGGCCTGCCTTTCCGCAAATCGCCACACCAACCAGTAGAGCGATCACGCCCGCGAACAGAACAATCTCCTTCATCCCAACCTGCAACCTGGTTTTCATGAACAAAGGGACCAGCGATCCCAGGGCCGAGCTCAACCCGATCACCAGAGTGTTCGCCATGGAGACGCCAATGGTGTGGACGCTCCTTCCAAAACAAATCGCACCAAAACCCCAGCCGAATCCAAACATCACTGCACTCAACACAGCGTAGCGGGGGGCTTGGCCAAGAATTCTCACCCACTCTGGTGAGCTGAACGAGACCATTGCGGCGGGCATCACCAGGCAGGAAACGACGATGAAGACGATCCAAATATTCTCCCACTTCCAGCGCGTCTCAAGCCTCATTGGCGTAGTAAACAGGCCATTAAACAGGCCTGAAAGCACAGCCAGGGCGATTCCCGTCGCTAGCATCCGCGCGGCCTCCAAAAAGTACTTGACAAAGTACCAAATTATCTGTGATATGTCTAGCATAAATGTCTATACAAATTGGAGACAAGTCGAGACAACAAGATAGAATGGCGACTATGTCTACTCCAACGGTCACGCCATTTTCCTCCATTCGAATTGACAAAGATGCGCCTATGCCTATTTATCTGCAGATTGCGGAGTCCATCGGTTCTTTGCTTGCAAGTGGGGCCTTGCCTCCGGGATATGTCCTGCCGCCTGAACGAGTGCTCTGCGAGCAGTTTGGCATCAGTCGTATGACCTTGCGCCAAGCGATGAGCTTGCTCGACCGCGAAGGCTTAATCGATTC
>JBPYDQ010001135.1:0-9788 GCA_051986135.1 Terriglobales bacterium
TTTAAGCACTCAGTTCATTTTCAAGCAGCCAGCCTAGCCAGTTTTTCTCCAATGACCGCCGAGATTGGTACTCAGATCAGCGAGATACCGATCACCTCGCCGGCTTCGGGGTTCATCTTCTCTTTCAACCCTTCTTTGGGCGTGGTGTCGCAGACCACGCAGAATTTCGGCCCCATTCTCACGGAACGGGCGGAAACAATAGGCCGACACAGGTTGTTTGTCGGGTTCACCTACCAGTACTTTAATTTTGATCGTCTCGACGGCGTAAACCTCAGGAGTTTCGGCGCCGTTTTTCACCACGAATTCGAGGCTTGTCCTAGCCCCAATCCAAATAACATCACCTGCGTGGTCGTGAACGGCAAGAGCGTACCTGCGATAACACAGGATTTCATCTCTACGCAGAACAGAATAGATTTGAAGGTCCATCAGTTTACTCTGGTTGGAACCTTCGGCCTCACTGACCGCCTGGATGTGTCCATTGCGGTACCGATCCTCAACGTCCGCATGGATATGACTTCCGACGCTACAATCCAAAGTGTGGAGGCCACAGACCCCGCCATAATACCGTCGTGTTGTGTCCACCGCTTCGAGAACCTGCATCCAATTACGACAGAAAAAGAGATCTTTTCGGCGATCGGCGGGTTCACTCCGCCCTATTACAATCACGCGTTGTTTGCCAACGCCAATTCTGCGTCAGGCTTCGGTGACGTAGTTTTTCGTGGAAAGTTTCTCGCTTGGCAAGGCGAAAGAGCCGGAGTGGCTGTGGGTATGGACGCTCGTGTTCCGACGGGAGACGAAGAAAACTTCTTAGGTTCTGGCACTTGGGGGCTACGGCCATTCGTGGCGTTCTCCTATTTAGGGAGGGTGTCACCTCATGCCAATGTAGGGCTGCAGGTGAACGGAAATTCGATTTTGGGGGGTGATGTTACGACCGACACGAAAGCTCAGTTACCGAATATCATAAGTTACGCGGCTGGCGCTGATATCGGAGTCATTAGGCGCCTTAGCATTTCTGCAGACTTCATCGGTCAAGCCTTGCAGAATGAAAAAAAGATATCTTTGGCTTCACCCGTCCCTGATTTCACCGGCGGTTCACATCCGGACATTTCAGTATCCACTGCGACGATAAATCAGGGCAGCATAGCGATAGGTGGAAAAGTAAACCCACTTGGTAAGTTGTTGGTCACTGCGAATGTTCTCTTCCGAGTTAATGATTCAGGATTGTATTTCAAGCCTGCGCCTCTGATCGGACTGTCTTATATTTTTTAATCCCATCTGGCCGTAATGTAAGGTCACGCTGGCAGCCGCGCCGCATTCGCGTCTATCTACGGTGCTAGTGTTGAAAGGCTTGTCTTGAAAACCTCACTGAGAGGTGCGGATTGCCAACAATACAAGCACCATTAATCGGCTTGCTCCTTTTCGTATCGTCATTCGCTACTGCCCAACGTCCTTTGTACGCGAGCGTTCAATGCGAGATGTCTCGGTGCCATGTCCTTATTCCCGTTATGGTGAACTAAACTGGTCCCTATAATGTTTCTTCTGGATGCAGGTGCTGGCGGTACAATCGGCCCGACGTACGTCAATCAACGGTTAGGGACGACAAACATCTTGATAGCGGTGAGCGGGTGAGTGAGGGCCTAGTGGCGGGAATCGGGACGGACCTGTTGGCACGCTCGTTTACCCGAGCCTTTCGTTTCGATGTGGATACGTCGAAATTCCAGCGGCGAACGTCTTGGCAACTTCTCTAGACACCTTGTGGCGGCCGATGGTACCGGCGCGCTCGGTGGACACGTGCCACCACCCCAGGGACGGATTGAATGGGAAAGCAAAGCTTGGCTGAGCTGCACACCGATTTCAGACGAAAGCTTTCAGTTGAAGGCTCGGAACTACTTCTTGACGAAAAACTGGTGGTGGGATTAGGGGGGCTAATTTAGCGTTGTTGGTTCCGACCATCCCGCCTCGACGGTACACCTGCGGCACTAAGCAAACCAAGTCGCCGGAAAAAACGCTGTACGCTGGTATTCAGGGTTGCGGTGGGACAGCGACTCTGAGCAAGGGCTGCGGAGGCGAACACAACGAGGAACTCGGGTAAACATACAAAGCCGGCTTTCGACATTTTTTCCTCGAGAGCGTTGGGTTGTACCTCACCGGATGGACTCGATCACCCATTTCCCCAGCGCCCCTTGGATGGACGTCAATTTCCGCAGCCGCATGGCGATCTGTGCCGAATCGGGCCTCTGAGTCTTGCCACGGACTGTGTAGTTCAACGACTGTGTAAAGCGGATGGTAGCCTCATCGTGATTGATTTCCGGTTGGCCCAGAAGATTATATGTCAAAGTGACGTGCTGAGCGTCCTTGAAGAATTCGCGCAAGCTGCCGATTTGCCTTGAACTCATGCTGGGCCAAATGGCGGCCAGCTCTTCGACTTTGCGGTCTTCATAAGCTTTCCGATATTGACTTAGAACACTGAGGACAACCTGGTCGTCATTCACTGAGGGTGGATGCGGGGGAGGGGGCGGTGTGCTGGGTCGAAGTTCGGCTTGCAGCTTTTCGATCTGGGTGTGGGCCGTCGCTGCGTATTCGCTGTCTGGATAGCGTTGCAAAAAGTCCTGGTAGGCGCCTATCTGGTTTGCGTAGTTGACCCGGCTCCAAGCCGCGTGCTCTTCCGAGCGCAATTGCACCAACAGATTTCTTGCCATTTCGGCGTGAGCTCCCGCCGGATATTTTGACAAAAAGGCGGTGACTTGCGCGGTATCCCTAAGTCTGGCCGCCTGCTCCCAATCTCGCGACTCGTTGTCGGCGGGCAGTTGGGCATCCCGTAGTGACAACTGATTGGCGTAAACGGTTACCGGAGCCGTTTCGGACTTGAATCGCGGTGCCTCAATCGCAATTGTGTAATTCTCGGCCACGAGACCCTGAATGGCATAGTGGCCCGCAGGGTTGGCGGTGACTCTCGTGGTTTTGCCATCCTGTCCTGTCAACGTGATGGTGGCGCCGGGAACGGGCGTGCCTGAGGAATCGGTAATAGTGCCGAATAGGCCCCCAAGCACCGAAACGGGTAACAACTTAAACGTGACGGTTGAGACCGCATCTTTGTGGATCTCGATGTGCTGCTGCACGCCTTGAAAGCCGCGCTTGTCGGCGGCAATATCATAAGTTCCCGCAGTCAGGATCGGGACACGCAGTTTTCCTCCCTTGGTGGTGCTGCCATATGCTCGGCCATTTATGGTGATTCGAACGCCGGAGTCGCCTGCGCTGACCAATAGTCCGCCGGTATCCGGCACAGGAGCCGTGGCCTTGCCGAAGGAGGCCCAGAATGCCGGTGGCTCGAGCATCGTGTCGGATTTTCTGATAGTGAGCGGAATAGTGGGATTCAACCGGTACAGATACAAGCCGTAGCCGGCGGTGAGCAACAGGAGGGGGACGAGAATTCCAGAGGCCAATTTGACGCCGCGCAGGTAAGCAGTGCGCTGGCGACGCAGTTCCGCACCCGGCAGACAGGAGCGAACCCATTCTTCATTGAAGACCTGGCCATAAATGCGGTTGCGCACCTTCAGCCGGCCGTCCTCCATGCGAGTGATACCGGAGAGGCGCAGTACGGTGACCAGCGGATGGGAGGGATCATCAGCCACCTTGGCACCGCGTCTCACCTTGGCATAAAGAGTGAGCAACGAAGGTGTATCCACTTCACTGCGCAACATTCTTTCGCGCACGAAGAGAAGGTTGTCGTCGCGCTCGCGGGCGCGGCGGGAGAGGAACAGCTCATCGCAGATGCGATCCACGTCGCGAGTGGAGCCGGCTTCGCTCTGGGCTACAGCCAGGCACAAGCGCTGAGTGAGATAGGGGTGACCGCCTGTCCAGTACAGAATCCGGCGCAGAAGCTGTAAGCCCAGCTTTGGGTTGTGGCGCAACCCCAAAGACAGTGGCCCGGCCTCGTCCTCATTGAAATCACTGAGTTCGATGCGGCGGCCAACATTGAAGGGGGTGGTTCGAGTATCGCGAATCAGGTCGGAAGGGCTGGCAACGCCGAGTAAACAGAAGGTGAGGCGGCTGAGTTCCGGCTCGTCGCTGCGTCGGTTGTAGAGCTCGCGAATGCCGGCGAAAAACTCGTCGGTGGAAAAGGGCAGGCTGCGCACGCTGTCAATCTCGTCAATAAAAACGACGACCGGACCTTCACAATTGGACAGCACGGCGTCAGATAGCACACGCATCCAGCGCTGCAGCGGTCCCAGGCTGTGATTATCGCTGCAGCAGTCATCGACCTCATCTTCCAAGTCCAGTTGCCGGCCAATGCGTTCACAAAGGCCGTTGTACCACTGGTCAGCGCTGAGATTCTGGCCCAGGCCGGTGAGGTCGAGTACGGCCACAGAAGCGTGCTGCTCGCGTAGGCGCGCCGCGGTGCGCACCATGAGGGAAGATTTGCCCATCTGGCGAGCGGTGAGCACATAGCAGATCTCGCCGTGCTGCAAGCTTCTGTACAGGTGTTCGTCCGCCTCTCGGGCCACGTAGCAGGCTGCATCGCGGCGCAACGTACCGCCAATGACGTAGAAAGCCTCAGCCGCGGACGGAGATTGTGTCCTGGTCATAATAGATGCCGCACGAGATAGATTTCGTACAGCCGACAGCGGGTACGCATGAGCCGGGCGGATTCACCGGTTGCCACTCCGGAACTCCGAAGGCGATAGAACAGTTCTGGAGTCGACGCCGGCCTGCCCGCGAGCACTCCCTTCATGGCATCGCAAAGGCCCTGATCCTGGGCAAGAGAGACCAGGATACGGCGCAAGTGGTCGCCGAATGGTCCCTCATCGCGGGCGGCCTGACCTTCAAATTCGCTGAAACTCAGGTTGTGCGAGGTCAACTCGTGCAGACCGCGCCGAGTTAGGTACGGTTGCCCACTCAGCAATTCGTAGAACTGCTTCAGTTCCCCGGGATCCTTTAGAGGAGAACCGTAGCGGCTGTTGAGTTCGGAGACCTGCTCCAGAGTGAAATCGCTAAGCGTCAGCCGTGTGCCTACGTTGAACGGCGACTGGTTTATGTCGGTAATGAACAAGTGGGCTTCGGTGGCGTAAGCAATGGCCAGGGTGAGGTTTTGCCAGGGGCCGCTTGGATCCAGCGAGCGCTCATTGTGCCAGGAGCGAAACAGGCCAAAAACCTCGCTGCCGAAGCTGCAGGTGAACAGGCGGTCTACCTCGTCCATACCCCACACCAGGCGCGAAGAAAGGTTCTTTAGGACCTCGCGGCGCAGGAAGCGCTCGAAATTCATGCTGGGTCCGCGCCTCGGATTGCAGACGTCAGGCCCGACGTCGAGATCCAGTTGATCGGCGATGGCTTCGGCCAGCGCAATGAAAAACTTGTCGACAGCCTGCAGATGCGCTGCGTTCAGCTTCTGAAAGTCCGTGAGTACCACCTTGCAGCCGGCTTTTCGCGCCTCCTGCAGCCCGCGAGCCATCAGAGAGGTTTTGCCCATCTGGCGAGCGCCTTTGATCAGTACGATGCTGTCGTTGCGGGAAATGGCGGCGTGGAAGTCCTCGTCCGTGGGGCGCACGACATAGAAACTGGAATCCAGGGGCACAGCCCCGCCCACCGCTTCCAGTTTTACGGGGCGCGACCGCGGGCGTTTGGCGTGGCTGAGCGATGCGGTCATTTCCGCCAGCAAGCCATCATTGTCCTCCGGGCCGCTCCAGCGGGCCCACTGGATGCCATCGAGAATGCCCGCTAAGGCTTCGGGCAGAGGCTCGTCAAACTTTACGCGGACGGGCAGAATGACCGGCTTGCCATCTCGGCCCTGGGCTTCGCGGGCAATCTGGATTTCGTAGGCCAGCATCTCGCTCTGCACGGAGGCGGCCGACAGCAGAACGACGACCGCTTCCGCTCGGGTGATACGCTGCTCGATTTCACGTGCCCACTCCATGCCCACTACCAGGTGTCGGTCGACGAAAACTTGGTAACCCTGTTGGCGCAACCCTCTTTCAGCTAGACCTAACAGTTCCTCGTCAGGGTGGGCGTTGCGCTTGTAAAGGAGCACAATTTCGCCGCCTACCACGGCCCGAGGTGCCGGCACCATCGCGGCCATCTTCGGCGAACTGGAGTGGGCAGTGATGCGCCTCAGGTCGACGGCGATTTCGCCGGCGGATTGGTACCGCTGCTCCCGATCCTTGGCTAGGGCGCGGGTGATGACATTCTCCAACTCCCCCGGCAAGTGGGGATTGATACGAATGGGCGGGACTGGCGTGCGGTTGAGGATAGCTTCAAGTATCACGGCCGAGGTGTCGCCCACGAACGGCCGAGTGCGGGTGGCCATTTCATAGAGAACCACTCCGAACGAGAACAGGTCGGTGCGTGCGTCCAGGTGCATGCCCCGCGCCTGTTCGGGCGACATGTAGGCCACGGTGCCGACGAACTCCCCGGGACCGGTGAGGTCGGAGGTGGTAGGAGTCGTGCGCTCGGCCAGGGTGGCGGAAATGCCAATCCAATCGGCGACGGCCTGTGGCGTGGCGGTAAATTTCGCCAAACCAAAGTCAAGAACCTTGAGTTGCCGGCGCGCCGTTACAAAAAGATTAGCGGGTTTTATGTCGCGGTGGATAACGCACTGGGAATGAGCATATTGCAAAGCATCGGCAGCCTGGGCGGACAATTCCAGAACTTCTTCGGTCGGCAACAACCGGGCCTCCAGGCGGTGCTTGAGGGTCTCTCCTTCCAGCAACTCCATGACGATGAAGGGCTGTCCGTCAAACTCACCCACGTCATACACGGTGCATATATTGGGATGAGTCAGGCAGGAGGCCGCCCGCGCCTCCTGCAGAAAGCGTTCTAGGACGGTGTGGGTGATGGACTTGCCTTCGGGCAGGAACTTGAGAGCGACACCACGGCCGAGCCGCAGGTCTTGAGCCTGATAAACCACTCCCATGCCGCCGCCCCCGAGCTTCCGTATCACGCGATAATGAGTAACTTCCTTGCCCAGCATGGGGTCAGAGGGCCGAGCTTCCCCGTCCTGCGAATGGGCTGGTGCCGATGTGTGGTAGCGCGGGTTGTCTCGGCTCATCCGTGTTGACTTCGGAAGGCGGCAATTCTGTAGGGGAAGAGCGCCGGAGCATAGCGCAGAAGAGCAAACAAATGCAAGCACAAAAAGAATGCTTGCCGAAAAAAGATCCGCACCCGTCCTACACAGGTGTTAGGCGCTGGGATTTGAGTGCGCCCATAAGAACGTCATAAAAGTCAAGCCGGCGCCGCAGGAGAGTAGTATATTGCCTCTCTCGAAGGTGAAAGAAATCTCTGTTCCGGAGGCGTCTATGTCACCGCAAGCCACATCCGATATCGTCCGACAAGCTTCTAACTGGTCGATCCTTTGGGGGATCGCACTCGTCGTGTTGGGCATATTAGCGGTTGGGTCCCCCCTAGTTGCCGCTGTAGCAGTCAATGTGGTGATCGCCTGGCTCATCGTTTTGGCAGGCGCAGCCCATCTTGTTCTCGCTTTTCACGCGCATGGAGCGGGCAGCTTTCTCTGGAAACTGCTGGTCGGGCTCGCTTATCTTGTTTTCGGGGCTTATTTGATTGTCCATCCAGCATTGGGGGTGGCGTCGTTGACTTTGGTGCTCGCATCGCTGTTTTTGGTAGAAGGCGCCTTGGACATCGTCTTGTTCTTCAAGATGCGTGTGCTGCGAGGATCCACTTGGATTCTGCTCGATGGGATGATTACTTTGTTGTTGGGGTTGATGATCTACACGCGCTGGCCATCAAGCTCTGCCTGGGCCATAGGCACGTTGGTGGGGGTGAGCATGATCATTAGCGGCGTTACACGCCTGATGCTCTCTTTCGCGGTTCGCAAGGTCTCAAATACGGTGTCATCGGCGCTGACCGCCTAAGCGGTGGCGCCACCGTCGGTCATAAGGCTAGCTCGCAATAAGCTAGGAGATCCTCGCCCTTCCTAGCTGTGTCCACTGCGTCGATTTCGCATGAAGGGAGCACCCAAATTGGGATGCCTGCCGTTAAAGGATGTGGCGCGAATGCCCATTGTGACATCCGTGATCGTGGTCATCAACGTTTTCGACTGGGCAGGAGACCACCGGAATACCTAAGACCCAGTCATGTAGCGGAGCTCGGGATCGACGGTGTCGGAGAATCATGACAGTTAGTCATTGCATATGGCGGATTCAGTCAGTCGCAGACAGGGCTCTCACTATTAAGGACAACTGCTCCTTGCAAGCAATTGAATCTCCAACGATCAATTTGCTGGGCCAGGTCATTGCAATGTGCGACGATATATCCTTAAGTATTTTCATACCAGCAAAGGCCTGCTGAAGAGTAAGGCTGCCTCTTCTGCGATCGTAGAACTTGGCAACGAACAAAAGCCAGGTTTAGACTCAACCATCATCAACGAGGTGTTCAATCCCGCCTGGGGGCTTAGGATGAAAACCGTGACCGGGGTATTTGCTTCGCAATCCGATGCGCAACACGCGATGAACGAGATACGCTTAGCCGGAGCCCACGAGGACCGAGTCACGCTGTTAACTCCAGGCAGCAGCAAGGCACAGCTGGAATCGGTCCCGAATTTGGCTGTTGAGCAACCGGGGATGGGGAAGGCAGTCGGCGCACTTGTTGGAGCGGCTACCGGCTTGTCCGCCGGGCCGTTGTTACTTGCGGCAATCATTCCCGGCGTCGGACCAGTGACGGCGCTTGGCCTGCTGGGTGGAGCAGTTTTGGCGGCCGCGGGAGCGAAAGTGGGTTCCGCTGCCGGTGGCAGGCTGGAAGACTCCATGACCGAAGGACTGCCGGAAGACGAATTATTTGTGTATGAAGACGCACTCCGTAAAGGCCGCAGTGTGGTGATCGTTCTGGTCAACGACGAAACCGAGGCCGCGCGTTTTCGCGAGCTTTTGCGAACCAAGGGGGCCGAAACTGTCGACGCCGCCCGCGAGCAATGGTGGATTGGTTTGCGCAGCGCCGAGCAAGAACACTACTCGGCGCAGGGCCGGAACTTTGGAGATGACGAGATCTTCTACCGACTCGGCTTCGAGGCCGCACTCCACGCGCGGACGCGCTGCAAAGAATACGATCAGACCCTCGGGGAGATGGACGCCAAGATTGAGGACCTGGAGCAGCAATATCCCGGCCGGGACGTCGCCGAGCCATTCAGCCGAGGCTATGAGCGCGGTCGCGATCATTATCAGCAGCTATGCGATGAATCTAGAACTGCATAGCTCCTGTAGCCCTAGGGTTCGCCTGTTATTCTCGTCGGACACTACCAAGGAGCTCTTCTCTGGAAGTCGCAAGCGCGCAGGTAAGGCGTTGGCACCTTGGATGATCGGAGAGAGATCTGGCTAAACCCTACGATTGCAGCCGCAATCGGAATGCACTTTGTCGAGTATCCCTGCGTTCTGGGAGCGCGAACTGCCTACCCAGCGCGCGCCCGGCAAAAACCGGAGTTTAATCAGCGTCCACAATGCGCTCACGCCGTCGCGGAAACGGATCTTCTTCCCTGCTGCGATACCTCGTCCGTTATAAGACACAGGTACCTCACAAATGCGGTACCCTCGCCGGCAAAGTTTTGCGGTCAGCTCCGAACAGAATTCAAAACCCCGGCACTGCAGGTCGAGCTGGCGAGCAATAGAAGTTCGCAACGCCTTATAAGCAGTAGCCTCATCGCTGATCGTCGCGCCGTATAAAAAGTTTGCAGTACGTGTGAGGATCCGGTTGGCGATGCGATACTGCCATTTCATACCCGTGATTTGCCCCAGGAAGCGCGAGCCGTAAACCACGTCACAATTGCCTCGAACAATTGGCTCGAGCAC
>JBPYDQ010001136.1:0-5593 GCA_051986135.1 Terriglobales bacterium
CACCGCCGGGGCCAGCAAGAGAGCAGAGTAAAGACTGGCGGCGAATCAGGTGGGCCGGCGACGGTAAAGATGGATCACCTTGCTCGGCGACCTCTCGCACCTCGGCGGTGAATTCTACGCTCTTGACAGCTCCGGAATACCAGCTCCACGTCCGAATTTCATTGCGCGGACGGTGTTCGCCATTAACATCGCGATGGTCAGCGGTCCAACCCCGCCCGGAACAGGCGTAATCCGGCCGGCCACTTCCGCCACCTCCGGATGTACATCCCCAATGAGAGTGGATCCCTTTGCCGCGAATGTCTGTTCTCGTTTGGCCTGACCGGCGAAGAATTTGTCGAATTCGGCGCGGTTCGTAATCTGATTCATGCCGACATCGATCACCGTGGCTCCAGGCTTGACGAATCTGCGGTCGATCATACCGGCACGGCCGATGGCCGCCACCAGAATATCCGCGCGCCGACACACGTCTGCCAGATCACGCGTCTTCGAATGGCAGACGGTCACTGTGGCGTTTTCGTTGATCAGCAACATGGCGGTTGGCTTGCCAACAATGTCGCTTCTTCCGACGACCACCGCTTCCTGACCGGCAATGGGTATACCGCTTCGCTTCAGGATCGCGATGATCCCGGCGGGGGTGCAGGGCACGAGTCCGGGGCGCTGGGTCGACAGAAAGCCGACATTCATGGGATGGAAGCCGTCGACGTCCTTGGCAGGATCGACCGCCATAAGCACCTTCTTCGAATCGACCTGTGGGGGTAACGGGAGTTGGACGAGTATGCCGTCGATTTCCTCCCGGTGGTTCAGGTCCGAGACCAGTTCCAGCAACTCCTCGGTCGAGACACTCGCCATGAGAGCGTGTTTTTCGCTGTAAATGCCCAGCTCTTCCGAACTTTTCACCTTGCCGCGGACGTAGATCTCCGAAGCCGGGTTGTTACCGACCAGCACTACCGCCAAGCCCGGGCGTAATCGGGAGGCAGTAAGCGCTTGTACTTCGGCGGCGACTTCCGCCTTGATCTCGGCGGCGATCCTGTTTCCGTCCAGTATCGTGGCTGTCATCGGCGTTGCCCGGGAGAACAAGAAATCTTATCTCAAACGTGGAAACGTGTGTTGCGGGGTTGAGACCGGAAGAGCAATTGTGCTCGCTGGTTGAATGAATGATTCTGTGAATCGACCAATTCTTGTAGAATTCTCGCCATGATTGATAAGGAGTTGCTCGAAATTCTCGTCTGCCCGGAATGCAAGGTCTCAGTGGTTCCCAAAGGGGAAGCGCTGAAATGTCCAAGCTGTCGGCGCGTGTACCCGATCAAGGATGACATCCCGGTCATGCTGCTGGATGAGGCGACTATCGATTCGGAGTGAGCTTTTGGGTTTTCCCCCATTTCGAGGCCCAGTTCTGTGTCAGCTCTCCCCAGATTGACACAGATTGTCAAAGTCGACATCCCTCCTCCGCTACCCCGTTCAGGCTTATAGGGTTG
The DNA here is from genome assembly GCA_051986135.1 of Terriglobales bacterium. Taxonomy (GTDB): domain Bacteria; phylum Acidobacteriota; class Terriglobia; order Terriglobales; family Acidobacteriaceae; genus Gp1-AA122. The sequence goes on from JBPYDQ010001136.1 coordinate 1,476, forward strand.
AGCGCTGCCTGCAACTTGCACCTGGACCTTGGGTTCATACCGCAGAAAGTTTTTCTACAGGAACGGCGGTAGGGACCTCAGGTCCGGCCCCTAAATTGCATGCAACGATTGTGGCAGCTAGTGAGTCTAATAGGCAAAGAGATCGAAAGGCCAGGGTCGGAGGTGGTGGCCATGAGAGACGATGGAGAACGCTTCACGGTGACTGAACTGACGGCTTTACGGAACGATCTGTTGCGTAGTGGAATGATCGATTCACGTGATGCCGCCGAGCTTTTACAGGTGTTCCTGATGGGTCGGGGTTACGGGGTTTCCCCGCAGGCAGCGCTAGATGCCGCTTTCCGGGTGGAAAGCGCCGGTTGTTCAATGCCCATCCTACAGCAGGAATTGGAGAAGCTGGCGCTGGTAATGTGAGCGCCGCTCGCCTTCTGGCGTCGCGGTGACGGCCGGAGGGAATCGAAGAGATCTTGCGGGGTCTTCAAAACCAAGTCGAGCCCCGAAAGTAATCCAGCAGCAAGCCGGGCCAACCAGCCCGGCATTGTTGTTTTTTGGGCGGTTTGCCTGGTAAAGAACTAATGCCAGTGTGTTTCTTTCATCGGAGGACGGTCGCGAGGGTAGGAAAGAAAATAGCTGCGGCAAGATTCAAAGGCAGGGTTTGAGGGTAATGGACGAGGTAAATATTCCCTGGGAACCTTTCATCAAGACCAGGGCCGGGCAGACGATGAATGACGCCGTCTTTGGCTGCCTGCCCCCCTCCCCGGAAAATTGACCGAGACATCGAGGCACAGCATATTTCCCGTCAAAGGTTGGCATAGGTTTCCACCAATTTGCGGGATTTCAAATCGACTACTGCGCCAAGCCGCCAGGCGTTTCCTACCATTTCTCCTTTTTCTATGTTTTGAGTACCATGGTTTACCTGACGAACATCGGGGCTCACCATGGCAAATATGTCTCTCCGTGTAAACGGCAGTGAGCGGAGGGTCAGCGTCCCTCCTGATACGCCGCTGCTTTGGGTTTTGCGCGACTCGTTAAATTTGACCGGGACTAAATTCGGCTGTGGAGCCGGACTATGCGGCGCCTGCACGGTGCACGTCGATGGAGCTGCGGTGCGCTCCTGTTCGACGCCGGTTTCTCAGGTTGCAGGCAAGAACATCACGACCATAGAAGGCCTGGCGCTCAATGGACTCGACGAATTGCAGAAGGCATGGATCGCCGAGGATGCTCCACAATGCGGCTACTGTCAGCCGGGACAGATCATGGCGGCGGCGGCGCTGCTGGCGAAGAATCCCCATCCATCCGACGACCAGATCACCAAGACCATGAGTGGGAACATCTGCCGATGTGGTACCTACGATCGCATCCGGCGCGCGATTCATCGCGCCGCCAACTCGGGAGGTGGAAAATGAGTCCACTCTCGCGCCGTGAGTTCATTGCTGCTGGTGTGGCTGGGGGAGCCGGTCTGGTGGTCGGCTTCTACCTGCCGCACAATTCCTCGGGAAAGGGCAGCGGCAGTTTTGAGCCGAATGCGTATTTGAGAATCACGCCGGACGACAAAGTCACGGTCGTGGTAGCGCGCTCCGAGATGGGCCAGGGGGTGCGGACGGCGCTGCCGATGATCCTGGCGGAAGAACTGGAAGTTGATCTCAACCAGATCTCGATCGAGCAAGCCGGTGCCAGCAGGTTGTATGGCGATCAAACGACCGGAGGAAGCGCCAGCGTGCGCACTACCTGGGATCCCATGCGCAAGGCCGGAGCGGCGGCCCGGGAGATGTTGATCAGCGCGGCTCTTCTGGAGTGGCGCGTGCCCCGGTCGGAGTGCACCGCGGAGCGCGGGTTCGTCGTTCATGCCAAGTCCAACCGCAGAAGCAGCTACGGAAAGCTTGCCACGACGGCTGCGACTCTTTCCGTGCCCACCGATCCGCCGCTCAAGGCGGCAAAAGACTACAAGCTAATCGGCACTCGCGTGCCGCGCCTCGATACCGAATCTAAAGTGACCGGAAAGGCCGAGTACGGAATCGACTTTCGGATGCCCAACATGAAATACGCCATGCTGGCCCGCTGCACCATCTGCGGAGGCAAAGTGGGCAACTTCGATGACAAGGAGTCGCGCAAGGTTCCCGGCGTTAGCTACGTGGGCAAGCTAACGGATACTGCTGTTGTCGTGGTTGCGGACAGCGTTTGGGGTGCGATGGAAGGAAAGCGTCTGCTAAACGTGTCCTGGGACGAAGGTCCAAACAAGGACCTCAATTCGGCAATCATCAGTGACGGACTAAAGCAGGCGGCTTCGAAAAAAGGCGTGACCCTATATGCGGTTGGCGATGTCGCTAAAGCGAATGGCCGCCGCATAGAAGCCGTTTACGAATTGCCTTTCATGGCGCACGCGCCGATGGAGCCGGGAAATTGCACGGCATTGTTCCAGGGGTCCGATTGCGAGATATGGGCTCCGACCCAAGTGCCGCAGGATGTGCGTGATTCGGTAGCCAGCACCCTTGGACTTGATCCCGACCAAGTCAAGGTGAACGTCACCTTGATGGGCGGCGGGTTCGGACGGAGGCTGGAGCACGATTACGCCGTGGAAGCGGCGCTGGTTTCCAAGGCGGTGAATGCGCCGGTGAAGGTGATCTGGAGCCGCGAGGACGACATGCGCTGTTCTACCTATCGCCCCGCCAGTTATCACAAATTGAGTGCGGTTCTGGATGGCCAGGGCTGGCCGGCGGCATTCTCGCACACTCTCGTGGCGCCCTCCATCAATGCGCAAAAGGGAACAACCCTGGACGGGGGGGTCGACCCCGATATGAAGGACGAGACTGCTCTGGTCTATCTGTTTCCCAACGCGCTGGTCGAATGGGTGCGCACCGAGACCCCAGTGCCGCTCGGCTGGATGCGGTCGGTATACGCTTTGCAGGCGGCCTTTGCCAACGAATGCTTCCTCGATGAGTTGGCGCATGCGGCGGGAAAAGATCCGCTGGATTATCGCATGCACCTCGTCGCGAAAGACCAAGACATTCACTTCTTCGATGCAACCTGGAAAACGGCACGCATGCGCGGGGTTCTTCAACTTGCGGCGGAGAAAGCGAACTGGAGCAAGCCCCTCCCCTCTGGACGGTATCGTGGACTGGCCTGCTTTGGCTGTTTCAGCAGCTATGCGGCGGAGGTGGTTGAAATCTCGATGGAAAACGATGAGCCGCGCGTCCATCGTGTAGTGGCGGCCCTCGACACGGGGCAGGTCGTCAATCCCAATATATTGGAGCAGCAGATACAGGGCGGAGTGATCTATGGGTTGACCAACGCCATGCGGGCACGGATCACAATCGACAAGGGCCGGGTGGTGCAGGGTAATTTCGATGATTACCCGCCGATCCGGATGAGTGAAGCTCCGGTCGTGGAAGCTTACTTTGTCGAGAGCCAGGAAGCTCCGAGCGGCGCAGGTGAGCCCCCGGTGCCACCGCTGGCGCCGGCGCTGTGTAATGCAATCTTTGCTGCTACCAAAAAGCGGATTCGGACGCTGCCGATTCTCAGCTGATGGCGTCGGGCGACTGCACGGGAAAGCGCGCGACTACCGCGTTGGCAATCAATATGGCCCCCAGCAAGCCCAGCATGGTCTGGAACTACAACCCTCAGGGCGCGATCCCCGCATCGGTTTAGGAGGGGCGCCGGCGCGACGTCCGTTCGCTCGTCACCAGGCGTTAGGAAGAGCCCGCCTCATCGCCCCGCCGTGACCTCGCAATATTCGAAGCCCAGCCGCCCAGGTGCTCATAAAAGCGGCGATAGGGCTGCCAGCCGTCTTTCCATGGCTATGTTCTCTCCCCTCGAACAGATAACCCTGGCGGCGGACTTCTACCGGCTGTCGGGTGATTCAGAACCGTACTCTCTGGCACATAGCCTGATCAGGTCTCTAGTTTGCTGGTTTCTTGACACCCCTCGGAGCGGCCTTTATTCTAGATGTTGCTCCCTGCAGACTTGGCGCTTTCAAGCGTGTTTCTGCTGCCTGCGCGGTAGCGAGAGGTGGGCGGCGGAGATGCCCATGTTCATCGACATTCAAGAATTGGAGCGGCATCCTCTCGATTTTCAGGAGGAAATCCGACCGAATGTCCTTGATTTGGGACCCGACGTTCGCCAGA
>JBPYDQ010001137.1:0-4126 GCA_051986135.1 Terriglobales bacterium
CGCGATCCTCCTAAGTTGGGGAAGCAATTGCTCAAGATTGTAGCGGCAGGCACGAAAGGGAGAACAAGGTCCACTCGTGGTGCGCCCCGGGTAATCCCTTCTAGGGATCACGAAGAACGTCGAGCCAAGTCCTACCTCCATTTCCGTGTAACGATCAAATTCGGCCCAGAAATCCCTGGCCATTCCAAGGTGTACAAACGGTAGCACGCAGGCAGCCTGCAAGTTCCTCCACAAGCTCCTGACCGAATTCCGACCTCGGCAGACGTTCAGTAACGTGCCAACGGTCGCGCGGTATAGAAACCCAAACATGGTGTGATCGCAGCAATGGTTACGCAACACTGGATGGTCGATATCATGGGTCAGACAGGCGATAAAGCCGTGCCCATTTGGAACCGGAGGTATCTCTACCAAGGGAAGTCCCGCCCGGCTAATCCAATCACGCAACAATGCAATATGGTGTTCAAGGGTTGGAATCCCGGCGTTACCGACTGGCTGCCCGATGGTGAGTAGAAAACGCACTTCATTAAACAAGTTGTACCCGACGCGCAGGATCGTCGTAGCTTGGCAGAAGCTGACAAAGGCCACCGGTTCTTGCGTGGATTCCTTTTTCAACAACCAATTCGGACAGCTCGGAAAAGTTGCGACCCTCCCATAGATCGGAAGCCGCGTCCCTTCATCGGACACAAGCAGGCCTCCAGGCTGCGATTCGACCCGTATCTCACGCTCCCTGTCAAACGCCGTTATCTTCTCGTCGAAGATCAGCACCAACCGCGGCGACTCGAAGCAGACATTATCTGAGGTGCATAGCAGCACGTCATATTGCCCCCCGCTCCGATAAAATTCCCAAGGCGTCTTGAACAGCTCGAAGAACTCCGCGACAATTTCGCGTTCGCTTGGTGGACTGCCACGCCTATCATCCGTGAATTTTCTCCCTTTCGACTGTCGAGCGCGTCACCTTTAGAAGCCTAGTCGTGAGGCTCAGTAGCCGGCGCCGCTCGCTACTCCATCTGTGCGCTCGAAACACTTTCTGCCCGCGTCCAACCATCACATTCATTTCCTCTGGATGCTTGAAAACGTATTCCATCTTCGCCGCAAGATCATCCAAAAAACACCAGATCCTAGGGCCAAAGTAGTCCTGGATTCCCGGAGCGCGTGGAGCAATCACCGGCTTGCCCTCGCCCAAAAACTCGAAAATGCGCATCGGCGTGTTCAGTTCAGTGAATATGCTGTCGATTCGGAATGATACCGACGTCGCAGTCGTCAATGGCCTCAGCGATCTGTCTCAGATTCTTCCGGCCCAGAAATCGCACCACGTCGGAGAGCCCTGATTCGCGTACCGACTTCATCACGTGCTCCAGAAATGGCGTGCCTTTACCATAAACCCTCAGTTCCACGCTCGGAATCGACTCTCTGACCTTTCCCAGAGCCATTACCGCTAAGTCCAGGCCGTTCCTTTCGACCAGCGTGCCGTGATACATGATCACAAATGGTCTGGAAGTCTCGCGCGGGGTGAGGGAGCGCGTCGATGGCTCACGATAATGAAAGATCGTTTCGTCAGGCGAATTCATGACCACGGTTATCTTCTCGGGGGGACAGCTTCGGGTTGAAAAGATCTTCTTGCAGGCGTCGTTAACCGTGAGCCCAGCATCCGCAAAGAGGAGGCTCCATTTTTCAAGCTTCTCGAGGACTCGGACCCAATAGCTATCCTCCCGAAGCCCGAAAATTGTCGCCATCAACTCTGGCATGGGATCGTGGAGGTCGAGGATAACTCTAGCACCCAGAATTTTCGGTACCAGCGCACTGAACACAAGTACGTCAGGCATGTTGTGGACATAAACAAGGTCATACTGTCGTTTCCACGCGCGGCCTGCCAGGATGGCACCGCAAAGCAGAATGAACGACTCATATCGAAACAGCTAGGAGAGTTTTCCCGTGCGGCGATGCTTCAAAGGCACGCGGGTGATACGCACACCGTTCAAAGACTCATATCGGGGCTCTTCATCCGTGTTTCTGAGACATATCACTTCGACGCTGGCCCCCTCATTGCTCAATGCCTCAGCCATCATCCGAGGTCGCGGATTCCAATAACCGGAATATACGACCGCGACGACGCGCTTGCCGGCCAAGGTTAGCGGTTCGACAGCGCCAGCAGCAGAGCTTCCTGTTCCGGCGGGTATAGTACTCATGCGTCAGGTCTGCCAATCTGGGCAGCCCCAGCGAACTGTCTCGAACATATTTGCTGTGTGGCCCAACGTTGCCAGATACAGGTGATTTTGTCAATCTGTTTTGGCGTCACGTTTCTGTATATCCTGCAATGCCGGTGCGTGAGTTTTGCCAGAGGATTTTTGGCAATGTTGCGCTTGGCTCGGAAGGGTCCTAGAAAGCGATTCTGCGCATTGCGGCCGATCCCGGAGAGGGATCATCGAAACCTGAATTATGCGCACCGCGAGCATTCCGGACGTTGGCCGCGCTCGGTTGATGTCCGTCGGGGCTGAGTAAGTCACTTCGATTTTTGCTGCTTCATCTCCCTCCCGAAATTCCAGTCCCGTCAGTCCCCCGTGCCGAAGTGTTTTGGATCGTTACGCTTGCCAATAGTGCATAACTTTCTATGCACGAACATCGAAAGGACCGGCGGGAGCTTCTTTCAGCGCAAGGCCGGCACCATCACCGGCGCATAGCCCTCGCCGCGAGGCGCAATCCGTCGGAGCCGATCCATCAATCGCGCGAACACACCCTTCTCCTCGTAGTGAGCGCTGTAGCTGACGCCCGTGCGGCCGGCATGTCTCCAGATCTTGGCCGCCACGAATAAGAAGCGGAGCCGGGAGGTCGCCAGAGTCGTGTGCCGCAGTTCGGTGGCGTCGGCCTGCGGCTCCCGGTTGAACAGCATGAGCCAACAGTTCAGGTTGTAGGCCAGCATCGCCAACTGGAAGTGATTGCCGTTGACGTCAAAGCGGCCCGACGGATGTGCTGCCAGTCCGGCATCGTTGTTCGCCTCTTTGATCAGGTTTTCCGCGCCGCCACGCTGGCCGTAAAACCAGACCACGAAATCAATGGGTTCTTCCAAGTCGGTGACGAACACCCGGTACTTGTACTGGCTGGTTTCGAACAACTGGTACTGCTCGGCTTCTTCGGCTTCCAGTTCCGCGCGTGGTTTTTCCTTGCGCAGGGCTACGAACCGGTAGGGCTTGCTCCACCCCTCCGGCTGGTAGCGGAATTCGCATTCCTTATCGGCATCGGTCTTGGGCGATGGCTTCCACTCGGCTTGGCGTAGTGCCTCGACCAGTCGCGCCGTTTTGCGCGCACAGATCACGAAGCGGGCATTCAGTTGTTCATATCCTTCGACGGCTTCCCGGCAGTAGAGCCCCGAATCCGCCCGGCCATAGATCTGCTTTACGCCCGGCGGCAGCGCCCCACCCACATTCCGCAGATGATCGCCGATCTGTTTACCGGTGGGCCGGTCGCCGTTGCGCAACTCGCCCCAGACATATTCTCGCGTTTCCGCAATAAACGTCAGCATCGGTTGAAAGCTTTTCTTGCCCTTGTTCTTCGGGTTGTAGCTCTTGCGGCCACCCATCTGTTGCCCGTAGAGCGTGTGCACGGTGGTGTCGGTATCGATGGTGACAACCTCCAGTTTCACGTTGGCCGCCTCCCAGACCCGTGTGCGCATGGTTCGCATGATGCTCAGTATCTGTCGGGCGACAGGGCGATACAGCGCATTCAGGAATCTCCAGAAGGTGGATTGCACTGGCAGCTTGGTTACTTTGAGAATGCCCGTCAGGATCGGGTCGCGGGCGATGAAGCGCAACTGGTTCAGGCGCGGAAAGCCGATGTACAGGCCGAGCACGATGCCCAGCAGGAACCGGTACAGGTCCATGGCGCGGGGAATTCGCTTCGAGGTCACGGTCTGTTCCACCAGCGACTGGAATCCGAGTTTCTCCAGCATGGTGATGACCGGCAGCAGCCCGCCGTAGGGAGTCAAATTTTTACCGCTGAAGTCATAGTGCGTGGAGGCGTTGATTTTATTGGGTTCCGGAGCAATGTCTTCCGGCCCTTGATTGACGGGCGTTTTCTCGCTATGCTTTCTTCTGTTCATCACCATTTGGGTGACCTCCTTGGGGTCGGTTCT
>JBPYDQ010001138.1:0-4535 GCA_051986135.1 Terriglobales bacterium
CCGACTTAGACCACGCCTCTCTGCGAGCGATGAGCGCAATGGCTGCAGCAAACCACCACAATGCCTGGACGGCACCAAAAGCGGTGGCGTAGTTGGGCAATATCAATCGGAGCATGAATGCGGCTCCCAGAACGGCAAAGATTCCGGCTAACAGGAGGGCGAGATACCCAAAAACTCGTGGCAGGACCGCTGACCCGAGAAGCACTATGCCCAGCGGACAAAACAGGCTCGGAGCAGCGACGACGAAGTACAGGTGCTGAACCGCGGAAATGAGCACGAGACTGATGTACGGCATCACAGCGGGATCAGTATGCAATGCGCCGATATAAAAGGTAATTTCAACGAGGCTCACTGTCATCAAGATTGTGGCTCCAAAGAAAGTCATCCATCCTGCCAGCCGCCGCGTCGCCCCCGCCAGATGAACGAGCGAGAAGGCAAAGAGCACGATCAGAACGGGTCCGACCGCCTGCAACCACGCGCCCCAGAGAATCTTTGCGTAGTGGTCCTGGCCGAACTTCACTAATTCAGCGCTCGTCGGATTGGCAGGCGGTCCGCTGTTGATGGCGAATGACAGCCCGAGCAGAACGACTCCGACTACGCCGGCAAGCCCACAGCAGATGCAGAGCGATCGCTTGGAATCCAGATCCGTATTCACAAAGCACCTCTACAAATAGTTGATTGTGATCTTCAGGTTCAGCCGACCTCCGGCAAATTGGACCTTAGCTGCATCGAATTTCGGCGGGCCCATGTGCCCTCTTGCGTCGTTGGAAGCTCCAACGCCTTCGCGAGGTATCCCCAGAAAATTCGTATCTAACTTGCCGTTGGAATTCTCATCGTGAAACACCGAGACCGCATAGGTCCCCGGCTCGATCCGGGAGAACTCGCAGACAGCTTTCTGTCCCAAGATCGGCACAACAACATGCGCCACTGCCTTCCGACCCTCTTTGGGAAAGCCGTCCGCTGACGAATAAAGAGAGCAAGAAACCTGGCCTCTGTTATTACGCAGCTGCACAACTTCGACGTGGATAACGCTTTCCTGAGCAGGTTGTGCCTGCGGCAGGCAACGTTCAAACAACGCGAAGACGAATGCGAGAACTGAAAACAACACAAACCGCTTCCGCATGGTCGGTTACCTGCCTTGCTGATCCGTCTTGTCCAGCAAATAGCAAACTTCGTAGAGATGAGCGTCCGGTTTGGCATACTTCGCCATTTCCCGAAACCGGGACTCGCTGCCGATGCGGAACAGGTTTTCCCAGTTCTCGGCACTCTTCCATTGCGCATAGTTCACGACGCGGGTTCCATCTTTGCTGCGGTGAAGGGCGGCAGAAATGATTCCAGGAAGCGAACCCAATCTTTCCTCGGTGGCGCGAATCCACGCGTCAATCAGGTGCTGCTGGTGGTGCGGTTCACAGCTGAAAGCGTTAATCAGTGTGACTACGTCCCCGTCTTGTGCAATTTTGATCATGCGCACTCTTCCCAGTATGTTATTCTATATGGTGAGTGAGCGCTCACTATATGAAAAGAAGATGCTCGCTGTCAAGCGCGCGATTCAGGAAACTCGCGTTCGCGAAGGATGAGGTCATGGCAGAATGGCTTCAAGGACTTCTGAAAAACAAGGACGACCTGTTATGTCGATCGATTCCAAGCAAAGTGGAAAGATTAACCGCCGATCCGACATATTGAGGGCGGCAGAGAAGTTAATGCGCTCTCACGGTCTGTCGGGCGTGACCACCAGGCAGATCTCGAAGGAAGTGGGCTGTTCCGAGGGAGCTCTTTACGTCCATTTCAAAGGGCGCGTCGAACTGCTGCTCGCGATGTTGGAGGAGAGCCTGCCGAGTATGCTGAAGCCCCTTGAGGCGCTGAGACAATCGGTCGGCTCTGGTTCTCCCCAGGAGAATCTGGTTAGAACCCTGGGCGGAATCTTCAAGTTTCACCAGCGCATCGTTTCAGCATCGGCTGGGCTGTTTGCGGAACCCGAGCTGCTTTCCGCTTATCGGCGCTCGCTTCGGCACGAAGGCAAGGGGCCCCACCTTTCGATGCACGTGCTGGAAGAATACATACTTTCCGAACAGCGGCTGACCAGAATCGACTCGAAGGTGGATGCAAAACTTGCGGCCTACTTGTTGATGGCCTCTTCTTTTTTCCGAGCTTTCAACGAGCAATTCTTCGGAAAACCGATGCAACCCACGTGGCGCGAATTTGCAGAGCAACTGATTGCGACCGTCGCACCACCACCTGCAAAGAAGGCAGTCTGCTAGATTCGGCGCTGTGGTATTTGTACTCAGCCGATGCGGCAGGCACCGGCGTGGACCTTGTTGTGAAACGGCTCCCAACGGTTCATCCGATCAGATCCATTTCCAAGTCAGTTCATCTAGAAGCGTCCCACTGACTTGCTCAGATTCGCGGCAGTGGTGGAATGAGGCGGTTTCGTTACTCAACGACCTCAATGTGAGTGGGGTAAGGACGACAGCTGCTTCACGAGTTCATAGAGAAAAGCCTGTCCCTCATAGAAGGACTGCACGCTCATGCGCTCGTCGCGGCCATGGAAGCGGATGTCGTCGCGGTTCATAAAGAAGCCCTGTATCCCGTAGCAAGGGATGCCAGCGCTTCGCAAATAGGCGCCGTCGGTTGCGGCCATCAGCATGATTGGTACAACCGGGACCCCTGGCCACAGTTTGTCGGTGAGTTGGCGCGCTGCATCAACGAGGTCGGAGCGAAGCGGTGGACTGGGACCGGGATGTGGTTCACCGAGGGTTTTCACGGTTACCTGATCGTCCGCGATGACGGTACGAAGTGTGCTCTCGACGTACTCGACAGTGTCTTCTGGCAAGACACGGCAATTAACGGTTGCAGCCGCTAGTTGTGGCAGGGCATTCATAGCATGTCCGCCCTCGAGCATAGTCGCAACACACGTGGTGCGCAGGGTAGCATTCCAGGCAGGCGATGCGGCTGCCACGCGCTGCATCGCGTCGGGAGAGTTCTCGGCGGCGCTGGCGAGCTCATTCTTGTAGGGACCGTTATCGATTTTCGACATCTCCTGAAAATATGCGGCCGTAATCGCATTGGTTTTGAGCGGAAATCCGAATTTCGAAAGCCGGTCAAGTGCGCCGGCGAGACGATAGATAGCATTGTCCGGCACGGGCAGAGAACTATGGCCGCCCTTGTTGCGCACTTCCAATCGGAAGTTAATAACGTATTTCTCACTCACCTGTAGGTCATTCGATACTTTCTTCCCCTTGCTTTCTTCGCCCCAGCCGCCTTCGTTTAGAGCGTACTCCGCTTCAATCAAATCGCGATGGTTCTTCAGCAACCACTCAACTCCGTTGTAGGGACCGCCCCCCTCCTCATCAGCCGTAAGAGCGACAATGATGTCCCGATCGGGCCTAAATCCCTCCTTTTTATATTGAATCAGACTGGCGATCCAAACGGCGGCCTGGGCTTTATCGTCAGCAGTGCCACGGCCGTAGTAAAAGCCATCCTTTTCGATGAATTGAAAAGGATCCATACTCCAATCTTCGCGCTTGGCTTCGACCACATCGGTATGCGCGAGAAGAAGAATTGGTTTGCCGGCTCCCGTGCCGTGATACCGGACTACGAGGTTCGCTTTTGTCGGGATCGCGCCTCCAATGAAAATCTCGGAATCCGAGAATCCTGCATGCCTCAGCCGAGAGGCTGCGGCTTCCGCAACAGGCGTGGTCGCACCTGTGGTATAGCCGGATTGAATTTCAACAAACTGCTGATAGATATCGTGGGCGAGCTTCCTTTCAGCATCCGGCCGCGTGGTTTGGGCGCTCGCAGATAAACTGAGCAGGATTGCAACCAAATAAGAGATCATCCCCGGCTTGAACATGCGGGGGATTCTTTCATGGGAATCGTAAACACGCAACCGCCGAGTTCTCGACTCCCCGACCCCATCAGAGCCAGGATCGCAGGCCGCTCTCGCTCTGGCCGGGGGAGATAGCTAATGATTAGTCGCCAACGAGCGAGTGATGCGCTTGGCGTTCGGAGGGGTCCTGAAATAAAGGGAGAGGTGAGCTAGGTTCGTTCCTCAGAATACGACGACGACCATTATCACTAGCAGCTGCTGACGGGACGGGCTGCGCTGGGCGATCAACCATTTATGCTGATGCAATGGCCGAATCTGACTCTCGCGGACTGCTGATTCGCACCATCGCGATGTTCAAATTCATCAAAGCAGCGCTGCTGATTGCTAGTGGTATTGGTGCACTCCGACTTGCGTCCAAAGACATGTTCGCCTATGCCACCCACCTAGTCGGCAAGTATCACCTCAATCCCGGCGATCACTTTGTGGCCCAGGCCCTTGCACGAGCGACCCATGTCACATCGCGGCGACTTCATGAAATTGGAATCGTAGCGTTTGTCTATGCGGTGCTGTTTTTGGCCGAAGGCATTGGTCTGTGGAGTTTGAAGCGATGGGGAGAGTGGATCACGGTCTTAATTACGGGTTCACTACTCCCACTTGAGATTTATGAGTTCTGGCACCGGCTGACGTTGCCGAGGGCTGCGGTACTAGC
>JBPYDQ010001139.1:0-5493 GCA_051986135.1 Terriglobales bacterium
ATAGGGGAGCGGCTTGTCCGTGGCGCCCATCGGTAACCATGCAACTCGCTGCATCAACATGCGCCGCCTCGAGCGCGGCTTCACTCAGAGCCAAACTGACCAGCTTGCTCGAAAAGCATTCCCCAAAACTCAAAAGCCGATCTTGTGCTTTCAGGTCAAACTGGCGGGAACCTTCCAGATCGCAGAGAAGGGATTCCAAAGCCTGAAACTGGCTGCGCAGCTGGCGGTCCAGCGAGCCATGGGCCGAAGCACTCAGCAGTGAGTCCGCAAGCTCTTCGTGACGCACGTAAATGTTTCGAACCGTGGCGAGAGCCGATCCCAGGTGGCCGGCGGCGGCCGCATTTCCTGCCTCCAGCAGTTGATCGGTCACTTTGGCCAGGGCGCTGACCACCACAACCGGTTGCGCACCCAGTCGACTTTGCACGATCCCGATCAGCCGTTGAATCGCGGCCGCGTCCTCGACCGACGTCCCGCCAAACTTCATCACCACCACATCTTCGCCCCGATCGAATCTGCTTTGTCGCTGTAGAACGCTCATCTTGTTCAGCTCCGTGGTTCAGAAACGCCCAAAAGCAAAAACCCACCGCCAGATCGCTTCTGGCGGTGGGTTCGGTGAACTTGCTTAAGATTGCTCTACTTCATCATCCGTTCCCGTCCTCCAGAAGACACGTAATTCGTGTCGACATGCCTGTGCTTGTCGATGTAATTCGCTTCGCCTTCTGGACGACGGTGGTCATGAAAAGACGCGCTGCAACTCGCAAGCAGAATATCGGACGGATATGGTCAAGGTTAAATTCAAAATTACGATCGATGAGATCAAAATTTCAGCTCACTGCGTTCAGGCATCGGCCTTCTTCATGTGCGTGGCGAACTGCCGTAAAAGCGCCACAAAAGCATTCGACGCCACAGAAAGTGTGCGATCGCGCCGATAGGCTAGTCCCAACTCGCGATACAGCTCCGCATCCTCCAGGTCGATCAGCTTAACCCGCCCGGCGTCCACTTCATCGCGAGCAAACGACGCGCTGATTAACGACACGCCCAAATCCGCCGCCACGAAGCTCTTGATCATGCCGATGCTCGGCAGTTCCATCCGGACCTGCAATTCGGAGTTGTGTGCCCGGAAAAGCTTGTCCAGAAGACGCCGGGTATGCCCGGTCTTGGGGAACAGGAGCGGATGTTTGACGATCTCACTGACGGGAACCACCTTGTGCTTCGCCAGGGGATTCTTCGGACTCACCATCAGCATCAGCTTATCGCGGAAAATCGGCTGGATTTTCAAGCTCGGAGACTGAATCGGCAACGTGAGGATCCCCACTTCGACTTCACCGTTTTCCAGTTTCTCCACGATCTTGTAGCTGAAATTGCGATAGATACTGATCTGTACCGGCGGATAACGCCGGCAATACTCCGCAAACACCTCGGGCAGAACGTACAGACAGGTCGCTTCATTTGCCCCGACGCGCAGGGTGCCCCGCGGCGTGGTGCTATGGTCGGCGACGGCTGTCAGCGATTCGTCTCTTAGATTCTTAAGACGTTCGGCATATTCATAGAAAATCTGCCCAGCCGGAGTGAGCTTCACGGTCTTGCCGGAGCGATCCAGCAGGCGATCACCATACTCCTGCTCCAGCTGGCGGATCTGGGCGCTGACCGCTGATTGCGAGCGAAATACCTTTTCCCCCGCACGGGAAAAGCTACCTTGTCTGGCGACTTCGAGGAACGTAATGAGTTGATCAAAGTCCATGTGGTTGGCGGAATTATAGCGGAGTCGCTTCAAAATAACGGTTAATTCCTGGGCGACAGCGCACCGCTTCTGCTACGGAATTTTTTATGGGAGCGATTAAAATTCTGCATTGTACTTTGTCGCTCCATAAGGCTTATTAAAGAGAGTTGCAGCAGTTATTTCCTGAGCGGAAGTGTGCCGCCGAAATGTTCGCCCCCCGGTACGCCTAACTCCAGGTGATTCATACATTTTCAAGCCCTGCGACGGAGTCCACGATGACGCGTCTCAACCCGACCAATGGTCTGCCGCCAGCGCAGGGTCTGTACGACCCGGCGCATGAGCACGACGCCTGCGGAATTGGGTTCGTCGCCAGCATCTCCGGCCAGAAAAGCCACGACATCATCAAGAAGGGCATCCAGGTCCTGCTCAATCTCGCCCATCGCGGCGCCTGTGGTTGCGACCCGGAAACCGGTGATGGTGCCGGCGTCCTCATTCAGATCCCCCACAAGTTCTTCGCGCGCGAATCGGAGAAGCTCGGCTTTACTCTGCCCTCGCCGGGCCGATACGGCGTCGGCATGACGTTCTTGCCGGTTGAAAAGCACCAGCGCCTCACCTCGGAGGGCATCCTCGAACGAATCATCAAAGAGGAAGGTTTGGCGGTGCTGGGATGGCGTGATACGCCTGTCTATGCCTCGGCAATTGGCCGGGTGGCGCGCGCTTCCCAGCCCTACATCCAGCAGGTTTTTGTGGGTTGCGCTCCGGGCATGGAGGAAGACGCCTTCGAGCGCAAGCTCTACGTGGTCCGCAAGCGCGCGGAGGGTGAGATCCGCGAGTCGGGAATGGAAGACGCGGGGATGTTCTATATCCCGTCACTCTCGTCGAGGACCATCGTCTATAAGGGACTCCTGCTCGCCCCACAAATCACGAATTTCTATCGGGAACTTGCGGACCCCGATGTGGTCAGTGCACTCTGTCTGGTCCATCAGCGATTTTCGACCAACACTTTTCCGAGCTGGGACCGCGCGCATCCCTATCGTTACATCGCGCACAACGGCGAGATCAACACTTTGCGCGGAAACGTGAACTGGATGCACGCGCGTCAGTCGCTGCTCAGTTCGACGCGGTTCGGCGATGATATCAAGAAGCTTTTGCCGATCATTGCACCGAATGGCAGTGACTCCGCCAATTTCGACAACGCTGTCGAGCTGCTGGTGCAGTCCGGACGCAGTCTGCCGCATGTCATGGCCATGCTGATTCCCGAAGCCTGGGCCGGGAACCCGCACATGAATCGGGATAAGCGCGCCTTCTATGAATACCACGCCTGCGTGATGGAGCCTTGGGATGGCCCGGCCGCCATCGCCTTCACCGACGGCCGCGTCATTGGGGCAACGCTCGATCGCAACGGCCTTCGTCCCGGCAGATACGTCGTTACTCACGATGGCCTGGTGGTCATGGCTTCCGAGGCGGGGGTACTCGATGTAGCACCGGAGCAGGTGAAGAAGAAAGGCCGCCTGCAGCCGGGAAAAATGTTCTTGGTCGATACCGTCGAGGGCCGGATCATCTCGGATAAGGAGATCAAGCAAACACTAGCGTCGCGGCAGCCTTACGCAGAGTGGCTCAGGCAAAATCAGATCACGATCGACCAGCTGCCCGAGCCCTCGCGCATGCACTATCCCGATGCCGAGACGCTGCTCCGCCGGCAACGTGCGTTTGGCTATAGCGATGAAGATCTGCGGATGATCCTGGCGCCGATGGCGATCAAGGGCGAGGAGCCTGTCGGCTCGATGGGTACGGACACGCCGCTGGCATGTCTCTCGGATAAGCCGCAGTCTTTGTTCAATTACTTCAAGCAGCTCTTTGCTCAGGTTACCAATCCTCCCATCGATCCAATTCGCGAAGAGTTGGTCATGTCGCTGATCAGCTACATCGGCAGCGAGCGCAACATTCTCGAGGAAGCGCCCGAGAACTGCCACATGCTGAAACTGTCGCATCCTCTTCTGACCAATCGGGAGTTGGAGAAGTTGCGCCGGGTGTCGAACCGCGATCTGTTGGCAACGACTTTGCCGGCTCTGTTCCGCGCCAGTGAAGGTGAAGCAGGACTCACTCGCGCTCTCCACGAACTTTGCCGGAGAGCATCCCAGGCGGTGAAAGCCGGTTACTCGCTGCTGATTCTCTCCGACCGCGGCGTTGACAAGGATTACGCGCCCATTCCTTGCCTGCTGGCGCTGGCGGCGGTTCACAACCTGCTGGTGCGGGAGGAAACCCGAACCCAGGTAGCGCTGATCACCGAGTCAGGCGAGCCTCGCGAGGTCATGCATTTCGCCCTGCTCAGCGGGTATGGAGCCAGCGCCATCAATCCATATCTCGCGCTGGAGAGCGTCGAAACCCTTGCCTGGCGTGGAGAGTTGGGCGATGGCATCTCTCCCGACATAGCTGTCAAGAGCTTCCTCAAGGCCATCAAGAAGGGCCTCCTGAAGACGTTTTCCAAGATGGGCATTTCCACCCTGCAGAGCTATCAGGGAGCGCAGGTCTTTGAAGCCATCGGTCTCAACAAGGAATTGGTCGACACCTACTTCGCCGGCACCACCTCACGCATCGAGGGCGTTGGCCTGTCGGTTCTGGCGAACGAGGCTCTGCTGAAGCACGATTATGCTTTTCGCCCGCTTACCGACTTCGAAACCGAACTGGCCGTCGGCGGCAATTATCATCAGCGGGTCAACGGGGAATATCACTTGCTCAATCCTCAGACGATCAGCAAACTCCAGCATTCGGTACGGCAGAACAATTTCAAGACGTTCCAGGAATACACCGAACTGATCGACAACCAGAGCGCGCAGCTCTGCACCCTGCGCGGCCTGATGAAGTTGAAAAAATCCGCCGCGCCCGTGCCGCTGGAAGACGTGGAGCCGGCCAAAGAAATCGTCAAGCGGTTTACGACCGGAGCTATGTCGTTCGGGTCCATCAGCAAGGAGGCTCACGAAACGCTGGCCATTGCCATGAACCGCATCGGTGGTAAGTCGAATACAGGAGAGGGCGGGGAAGACGAGGAACGGTTCACACCCGATGCCAATGGCGATCTCCGCCGCAGCGCAGTGAAGCAGGTGGCTTCGGCCCGTTTCGGGGTCACCGCGAATTACCTGGTGAACGCCGACGAACTCCAGATCAAGATGGCACAGGGCGCAAAGCCGGGCGAAGGTGGCCAACTCCCGGGACACAAAGTTGACGAGATCATCGCGCGACTCAGGCATTCCATACCGGGCGTGGGCTTGATCTCGCCGCCGCCGCATCACGATATCTATTCGATCGAAGACCTGGCGCAACTGATCTACGACCTGAAGAACGTCAATCCGCACGCACGAATTGCGGTGAAGCTGGTCGCGGAAGTCGGTGTGGGCACCGTCGCTGCCGGCGTGGCAAAAGCCCATGCCGACGTTGTTCTCATCAGCGGAGACTCGGGAGGCACCGGAGCCTCGCCCCTCAGTTCGATCAAGCACGCAGGAATCCCGTGGGAGCTCGGCTTGGCAGAAACGCAGCAGGTTCTCTTGCTGAATGATCTCCGCAGCCGTATCCGGGTTCAGACCGACGGCAAACTCCAGACTGGCCGCGATGTGGTCATCGCTGCATTGCTGGGCGCCGAAGAATTTGGCTTCGCCACGACTCCGCTCATCGCCATGGGCTGCGTCATGATGCGCAAATGCCATCTCAACACCTGTTCGGTCGGTATTGCGACCCAAGATCCCGAACTGCGCAAGAAATTCCAGGGCCAGCCCGAG
>JBPYDQ010001140.1:0-7428 GCA_051986135.1 Terriglobales bacterium
ATAAGTTCTCGCGAGGCACCGGACGGCTCGGCAAGAACCTGATCGTGACGCAGGTGGCGCTCTCGCTTGTGCTGCTGACGGCTGCGGGACTTTTTATTCGCACGCTGAGAAAGTTGCACATGATCGAGCCGGGGTATCAGCCACAGGGCGTGTTGGATGCGTCCCTTTATCCGAAGCCAGGCGGCTATAAGAATCTCGATTGGGTGAATTACTACCGAGAACTAACTGCGCGCATCTCGCGACTTCCGGGAGTCGAGTCCGCGGGAATTGCCAAGATGTCGCTGGGATGGAGGGCATGGAAAGAGGATGTGCGAAGCAGTGAGGCGACCAACGCGGGCGTGAAAGCGGATTTCTCGTTGGTCATGCCGGGATTCTTTCACACGGTAGAAATTTATCCGGAAAGAGGGCGGATTTTCGACTGGCGTGATGACGACAAGGCCCCGCGCGTTGCCGTGGTGAGCCGGAGCTTGGCGAAGAGGCTATTTGGCGATCGGGAAGCTATCGGCCAGCGCCTTGAGATTACGTCGGAGCCGTCGTGGCAGAAGGTCGAAATTGTGGGCATTGCTTCCGACGCGAGCCTCTACGACATTCGTGAACACGCGCCGCCGACCCTGTATGTTCCGTCCACGCAATACGGAGACTACATGGGCTGGTCGCAAATGATGCTGCGGACCAAGGCGAACCCCGCAGCGATGGCGAACCAGGTGCGGCAAACGGTGGATTCGATGGGCCACGAGTACGTAGCCAAAACTCATATGATCGTGGAAACCGTCGATCGCTCTATTTTGCGAGAGCGTATCTTTGCGATTCTTTCGGTCTTCTTCGGCGGGCTCGCGCTGCTGCTGGCTGGCATTGGTCTGTATGGGTTAATGGCCTACAACGTCACGCGGCGCACTCAGGAAATCGGCGTGCGCATCGCGTTGGGAGCGGCTCGAAGAGAAGTGCTCTCCATGATTTTGCGCGAGACGCTTGGGCTGACAAGCATTGGCATTGCCCTTGGTCTTGCATTTGCGCTGGCGACGTCACAGCTCATCGCCAACATGCTTTACGGAGTTCCCGCACAGGACCCGGTGACTCTGGTTGCTGTGTCAGTCGTGCTCACCGCCGTCGCCGCTGTGGCCGGGTGGATTCCCGCGCGCCGCGCCATGCTTGTCGACCCGATGGTCGCGCTGCGCTATGAATAAGCCTTGGGTTGAGGCTGCGCAGCTGGTCGCAAATGAACTAAACAATTCCGTGGTTTTCGCGTCAGCCTGGATACGATGAATAGGTAAACAGTAGTCGCCGAGTGTTTACTAATCCGCCCGTCCGGCTCCCGCAGAGTGCTGCCACTTTGCAAAACGTGTGTGCTTTTATTGGTCGGAGAACTCGCGCTGTCATAAAAATGTCATACGAATCTCGGCAAATTGCAGCGAATCGCGAACAAAGAGTGGGGCGATACGAGTCTTAGTGGCGCAATGACAACGCCAAACCCAAGCCCCGCCGAGCAGTTCTTTAAGTATCCGAGTCGGCAAACCTTCGCTTATTAGGTATCAGGATTGGGCAGGTTTCGAACATATCTTCGTAGTTTCTTCGGGAGCTCCTCGTCCACAACGAGGCGCTCGTCAAAAGAACAAAACGTGCCGGTTCAATGACTTGCTTGTCCGCAACCCACGCTAGAAGTGAAAGCCAGGCTCTTCATGCTTTGCAAAAATCGCCTAAGTTGTTTAAAAGATTGGCTAGGTTTCGAACTTCGACAGTTCCAGTTGGACGATCTTGGAGTACTGACTGAGTTACCGAGCGCAAGCTAAGTGGTTTGAGCGGCCTGAGACATAGGTTTTGGAATCTGGTGGACGAGAGGGGATTCGAACCCCCGCCCTCCTCGTTGCGAACGAGGAAAAACTAAAGCTAAGACGCGTCGCCACAATCAGTTAGCTTTTTGAAAAGGCCGAATTGCCCAACTCGCCCAACCAAAATCGCAGAGCTTCTTCACTAGCCGTCAGGCCCCTCGCGTTCCCAACAGTGGCGCATCCATCGGGCGACGGGCATCTAGGAGACATGAAACCCGGTGGCTTTACCTTCTGTTCGCTGCGAGGGTAGGGAGTTCATAACCCGCCTAGTCATGGGTATCTTGCGGTCCGTATTGGCCTGTGAAACCTCGGAGGTCTTCGCGAACAGAGGGTGGGTCAATTGGTGCCCTTTTTGCCGCTAACAGCCATGCCGTGGTTGATGAGAAAGGTACTGAGTTCGGCGAGAGTGCGGTTATCCCCTGTAGAGTTGTCCTCAGGAGATTGAAAAAGGAATTCTGTCCCAGCCGGAAATTGGATGAGTTTGGACTCGAGTTCATCCACAGAGTGAAATTCGTATTGTACAACTTGTGCGTCCAGGCCAATGGGTGCGGGATTGTTATGGACGGAAATGATGAGCGGGCGGTTCTGCCAAGTCTTCAGACAGCCGTCCAAGTGCTCGCGTACCCGTTTGACATGCGTTTGTTCGGCAAGGCGCTGGAGTGCGGCTTGGTCCATCAGCCAAGATTTTGCGGTGGCCAACGCCATAGCAAGGTTCTCGCCCAAGCCAAGTTGATAGCCGAGCTCGCCTGGCGAATCAGCAAAAATGAGATCGAGTTCTGATTCGCGGCCCGTCCAGGCGGCGGTCCATGCAGCATAGCGTTCCTGCAGCGGGGATTCCGCGGCAGGCGAGCCATGTTTTCCGAGCAATGTGGTGGCAGTCATGGCGACTTGCGGGTCAGGGTCGTTAAGGCTGTGGACGGCGATTTCTTCGAGCGTGGGGCCGTAATAGATTTCAGCGATGGATTGAAACATGCCGTGATTGCAGGCAGAAAAGTCCTTGCCGCGAGCTGCAACTGCCTGCTCAATGCGGGGACGTGCAAGCGAGGGATTCACGCGAAGAAGGTAAGCCAAGAGGGGGTCCTGGATGGCGCAAGCCCACTTGCCAATCGAGGGGTCGAGCCTCGCAGTCACCTGCGGCAGAATTGCGTCCGTGGCGTAGCGACCGATTAGAGACGCGATGTTGGCCAGGCCATCAAAATCAGAATCAGCCGCGAGATGATCGGCAAGGGCGAAGTCAACTTCGGGGAGGGTTTTGTCGGGCAAGATGCCAAGGATGTGTGCGCCGAACCGCGGGCGAGGGCGCGTGATTTCGCGAATGATTGCGGGACGTGCGCCGGCGGGCTCCAATTCGTACCAATGCTTCAAAGCGGTAGCGCTAAGCTCCAGAGATCGATAAGCGTTCATCTCTCGCATTTGGGGAAAGTCCTGATAAGCCTCAGCGTAGCGACGGAGAATGGGAAGCATATTTGGACCCCCGATTTTGTCCCAACGGTAGGTCAAAAGAGTGTTCTGCTGTTCCAGGGGTAGTTGGTCGAACAGGGACACCGTCTGGTCGACGAGCGCTTTGGCGGTCTGCTCGGACACCCCCGCGGAATTCCAAGCCATGTTGACTGCGGTACCGAGGCTGGTAGAAAGGGCTTTGCCTCGTTTGGCTGGCAGGGCGGCTATCAACGCTTCGACTGCTCGACTGTCAGCCTTCTTCCAGTCCTGATGAGGGTCGCCCACGTCTAGATAGAGCGTTCGAAGAGTGTTGATAAAGATGTCCGAGATGGGATGGTCGGGGTCGGCAAGTTCACGTTCGAGGGCGCGACGAGCAGCTTCGGAGTCAGGGGAGGAAAGCAGGCCCAACATGCAGACGTAATCGAGTCCCCCGAGATTTTCGCCGCGCAAGCGCTTAGCCAATTGGGAGGTGGCTTCCGCAGTACCGAGAAAGCGAAGGTCTTCGAGGGCTTGGCGACTTGAGTTCACATACTTTTCCAAGTCCAGTGGCTTCGAAGGAGCCGGCAGGTCGAGCACGGCAACGGCCTCGGTGAAGATCTTCCTCTGCCAATCTTTGGTGGCCGGAACAATCTTGAAACTTACCTCGTTCGACCGAACGAGAATAGGGGCAGTGCCGTGCTGACTAGTTGAGTCCTTGACGCTAACTCGATAGCTGTTGACCGAGAGGCGATAGGTGCCCGGCTGCGTGAAGCGCAGCCATTCGTTTAAATTGAGGGTAATAGTCCAGGGCTCCGGGCTAAGGAATTGAAAGTTGGTCAACCCGCCGCCGATGCCTCCAAGACGGCCCTGCAACGGGTCCACTGCTCCAGTGGCGGGTGAGAGTTCGAACTGCTCGTAGTTCATCCGGCCACTGCGATCATATTTAGCTATGTTGATTTCATAGCGGTTTGCGACAGCACTGCTGAAAGCGAGGCGGAGCGGAATTCTTTCACCCATGTGGAACTGTGTTTGATCGCTGGGGAGGGAGGCTTGGAGAACTACGTTTCGGTCCACAGCAGATGGAAGCTGAAAGGGAAACAGGTCTAATAGAGCGAAGAGAAAACAGAAGACAACTGAGCACATGATTGGATCGCTCTCCTCGCGATTGAGATGATGATTAGACACCAAAGCGTTGCGCACAGGACAGGCAAACAATGTTGAGACGAAGATTGACTACTTCGGTCGAGCTTTTCCGCTCGACGGATATTGATCTTGCGGCCGCCTCGCCGGGCGCTCTGCTTGACAATTACACCGTACTAGCGTACTAATACAGTATGCTTTTTCATGTAAATCCGTCCTCAGGAGTGCCTATCTATGTCCAAATCGAAACTCAAGTGAAGAACGCTGTTGCCGCGGGTGCCCTTAAACAAGAGCAGCCTCTGCCATCGGTGCGCAAGCTCGCTTCGGAGCTTGGCATAAACCCGAACACTGTTGCGCGAGCCTACCAGGAGCTGGAGCGAAATGGAGTTATCGCCACTGTTCCGGGCGGGGGCACCTACGTTGCGGAAAATGTGCCCCGGTTCCTGAAGTCGGAAAAATTGCGGCGTTTGCAGCCGTACGCAAGGCAACTGGCCGTCGAGGGCGTTCAGCTTGGCCTAACGGATGAAGAGATACTTGCGATGCTGCAGGAAGAGTTCGAAAGGCTGGGAGTACATAAATGAGCGAGCTTGCAATAAGCGTCAGCAGACTCACGAAAGTGTACGGCGATCTTCTGGCAGTGAACCGCTTGGACTTAAGCGTCCCGCGCGGCTCCATTTATGGATTTTTGGGGCGCAATGGAGCAGGAAAGACATCAACGATCAAAATGCTTCTCGGCTTGACGAGGCCCACTTCCGGCTCGGCGCATGTTTTGGGAATGGATATACACACTTCGCGCTTGCCGATTCTGCGCCGCACCGCGTTTGTCAGCGAGAAAAAGACTTTGCCGCCGTCCCTTACTCCCAGCGAGCTTGTGCGATTCAGCCGTGGCTTTTACCCAACTTGGTTGGACGAAGCGGTAGAAAAATACGCCCGCCTGCTTGAAATCCCCATGAATCAGCGATTCGAAAGATTGTCGAATGGCAACCAGACCAAGGTGTTTTTGTTATTGGCGCTGGCTCAAGGCGCGGAACTATTGATCTTGGATGAACCCACGACCGCGCTCGACCCTCTCTCGGTGGACCAGTTGCTGCGCGTGCTGGCTGCCGACGCAGCTGATCGGGGAACTACCGTCTTTTTCTCATCTCATCAATTGGAAGAAGTGGAGCAAATTGCAGAGCACGTTGGCATGGTTGAGGGGGGAAGGCTGTTGATGGAATCGCGGCTGGATGATGTGAAGAACGATTTCCGCGTAATCACTGCGGCGGGCAGCAACCTGCCCCGAGAAGTCAGTTCGCAAGTGTTGTCTGTGGAAGTAAAGGAGGATTTCTATCGGTACGTGATCACGAAGGACGGCGAAGGCTATGCCAGGAATTTGGCTCAGAACGGTGCGACCGTGACGCACGTGGCGCCCCTAAGCCTTCGGGAAATCTTCTTGGAGCTTGTGCGAAAGGAAAAGCCATGTACCTCTGGAAATGCTGGCGAGACACTCGTTCTTTCTTCCTCGTCTTTTTGATTGGTGCAGCCATTGTGATGCCTGTCGCGGCGTTGGTGTGCAAGGGCACTGGGCTCGTGGAAGAATTCGGGGCAAGCGCATTGCAGGGCACGTTCCCTTTGATACTTCTCGCGGTCGCCCTGGGACTGGGAGCAATTGGCGCTATCCACGAATTCGGAGACAAAACTGCCCATTTCTTATTCACAAAGCCGCGTACTCGTGCCTATTTCGTGTGGGTAAGCTGGTCCGTTGGTTTTGGCGAATTGCTGGCAATCGCAGGTGTGAACTTTTTGGCCGGTTGGCTAACGCTTTTGCGATTCAGCAAAAATCCGCTTCACTCTCCGGTATTTGGCACCGTACCATCACAACAATTCGTCGATGCCTTGATCATGGCGATATATACCTACAGCCTTGCTTATTCTCTGACGGCGGTTCTGCGGAGCGGGCTGAAAGGGTTGGGGGCAGCCTTGGGAATTGTGTTTGGGCTGCCGTTTCTGGCGGTCGCCGTTCATTGGCGGTGGCATATCAATTTGCCGATCCCAACCTCGCCCATTGGACACCTATCATTAGTAGCCAGCGATCTGACATGGATACTTATCGCTCTGCTTTTCGTGTTTAGCGCTCAGATCGCCATTGAGCGAGGTGAGGTGTGATTTTGGCGCTCCGTTCAATAAGCCTCTTCTGTTCGGCGCTCCAGCCTCGCACGACTCGGCCATACCACGAGGCGCGGGCAGACTCGCTCGGGGCCAAGTTGGAAAGCTCGCCGGGGTCCTGATCCATCTTGAAGAGTTGTTCTTTGCCCGATTCGATCTCATACACGAACTTCCAAGGCCCGTCGCGCAGACCGAGAAAACCTAAGGAGTAGTCCGCAAAAAAAAGAGCCGTGCGCGGAACGCCGTCGAGCATTGTCCGCCCTTGATAATTCGCTGGTGGGGAGATCCCGAGCAGATCCAGAACGGTCGGCGCTGTATCCACCAAGCTGACGACCTTACTTACGCGTTCCTGGCGACGTATCAGCCCAGGGGCCGCGATGAGAAAGGGGACGTGGATATTTTCATCGTACAAAAAAAATGCGTGACCGTAGTTCCCTTCGTGCTGCCCGAAAGCCTCACCGTGGTCGCCATAAACAACCCAAACCGTTGTCCCTCGCCAAAAGCGTCGCCGTAACAACGTTACAGCAGCAAGCTTCCCGCCGGCCGGAGTTTTGGCGAACCACAGCGGTGGGAACATCAGTGACGATTTCAGGTTCGAACTTCGGGGCAACACAGGGCACGAGCACCGTGAAGTTTAACGGCACTACTGCAACACCGACCAGCTGGAGCGCCACGAGCATCGTTGCGCCAGTTCCAACGGGAGCGACAACAGGGAACGTTGTTGTCACCGTCGGGGGCGTGGCAAGCAACGGAGTGAGCTTCACTGTCACTTAAGTACGAATAGCCGACTTTTCATCTGCGTGACGGCCTAACCATAGCTTCGGAGTTGCCGACCATGGTCTAAGGAACCGCGCAAACGGGCTTTCTACACAATAGGACGTTATAATGTCTTCATGTC
>JBPYDQ010001141.1:0-44728 GCA_051986135.1 Terriglobales bacterium
TAATGCCATCGTTCTGGACGCGCATCAGGCTGATGTGGGCGGTGGACCCGAGAAGACGTGCTTGCAAGTCTTGGCGAAATCCGTTGTTGATCGCCAGGGCGATAATCAGCGACGCCACTCCCGCGGCCACTCCCGCGATGGAAATCGCAGTGATGACGCCGATGAAAGCCTGGCGGCGCTTGGCCCGCAAATACCTGGATGCGACAAAAAGCTCAAATCTCATTAGGAAGCTTTCCGCTTCGCCTTCAACTTTTAGGGTTATTTCGGATTATAAATAGTTTCGGCGGGAACGATGGCAGGACCAGCTCTTCGGATTAGCTCGGCGCTCCCTGTCAAACCGCCCCCTCCAGTTCCGACTCTTCCAAGCGGGCCTGGTTCGAGAGGAAGCATCCGGCCAAAGAACAAAGCCGAGCTAGTGATCCAGCTCAAGCCAGAAGCTGTAAGCGTAGCGCGGTGCCGAAGCGAGCTATGCCTTCGAACGCTGATCCACAAGGCAAGCGAAACGGAAACCGGTACCCGCTATGGAGAGCGCCCTCGCAACCGGTCCATATTCGGTCACGGATGAATCACAACCAGAACGACGGGATTCGTCGTCTCTCAAAGGATCGAGGTGACCAACCAATCACGTACGCGCAAGCAATTAGCAATTGGCACTTGGCTGTTCAGCACAAACCAGCTGGAAAATGCCAATTGCTGAAAGCCAAGTGTGAGATTTCCGCAATCCGAGTAACACTGGGGCAGGAATAAGAGAGAATAGCCTCAGTGAATTAAGACCTTCCCGGTTGCCATGTTGTCAAAGCGGTCATAGGATCGGACGACCACCACGTGTTCGGCAGTTTGGGTCGCGCTGCTCGCGTTCCTTGACGATGGGTACTCACCCGTCGCGTCGGGCAAAGGAATGCGAAAGTCATAGTTTTCCCTTTTATCGTCGGAAATCTGGTCTCTGGGCTCGACATACTGCCACTCGCCGGCGTCGACTGAATACTCTGCGCGCTTGAGCGGCGAGAACCCGTCTACCGCACGGAACTTGACATGAATCCATCGATTGCCTTCAACCACGGCACTCAGGTTCTCGATTCGCGGCGGGGTGGTATCCACCTCGAAGCGGCTGCTTTCTTTTTCTGCGGCCAGCGCATCGCCCGGCGAATGGGAGGGTCGATCGGAGGCAACCACGCGGATGGTGTAACCCCCATCGGGAAGAAGCCCCGCATCGAAGGAATAAAACTTATCCGTGATCTGATCTTTCAGCAAGAGCCAACGCTTCTCGCCATCGCCGCGATAGTAGATGGAATACACCAGGTCATCCTCATTTGCGTCATGGGCATTCCACTTCACGCTGATCGCATCCCGATCCCGAACCGGCGCGGGCGTGATGGCGTTGGCCGGATCCGCATTGGGCTGCTTGGGAACTTGAGGATACCGTACTCCGGGGGTGACGGTGACGTCCTCAATTTCCGGAGCTATGTTCTTTGGCAAGTAGTTAATCAGAACGCTATCCACTTCGGGTGCGGGTTTGCCGGCGCGGAGAACGGCTTTCCATTGCATGAATCTGGCCGGCGGGACGGGCAGGCTGGCGTTCCCGACGAGATCGATGGGGCTCCACGGGCTCCAGTTGCGGTCAGGATTGTCAACATTACCGCTCCGGGCAAACAACTCGACCCTGCCATCGCCTCGGAATTCCGCCCGGCCCCAGCGCGAGAACGTGTGCGCATCAAAAACATCGCTCTCGTAAGTGCCCTGGTCAGCCACATTCGGGCCGATCCGGTAGAGCTTTCCCAAATTGCTCGTCGAGGCATAAACCCCGCCATCGGGGGATTTCGCAAACGCTGTGACCTGGCTGGCACCGGCTTTCACGAGATCGACGAACTCATCTTGTCCGGTGATGGCAAACACGTGTCCGCGATTCCCCGTGCCGGCCAGCAGATTTCCATGTTGGTCGAAGGTCAGCGCGTACACCAGGTCCGTGGGCGAAGTCCAGATGCGCAGAGGCGACCCGTCCGGGGCAATCCGGTAAACTTCCGATCCGCTGGCTCCCATGCCAGGCGCAGGAAAGGAAACGATTGGCGTCGCGCCAGCAGCCTGCGCCGATCCCGCCGGCGGTGGTGATTGCGGGGCGGCAGGAATGGCGGTTGCTGAAACCGTTGCCGGAGATCCGCCGCGTTTCTCTCCGGCTCCGGCAGCGTAAATGTTGCCGGCCTCGTCGACCGCGAGCGCGGTGATCTCCTTTTTGGGAGCGCTGTACAGCACGAACCCTTCTCCTGCCGGAGAAATCCTGTAAACGAGCCCGCTGCCATCGGAACCCGCGATCAGGTTGCCTTGGTGATCCATCGCCAGAACGCGAATGTGGACCTCGTCGCTCTTGAAGAACAACGAGTGCTCGCCATGGGGGCCAACCCGATAGATTTCGCCATGATCGCCGGTGGCGACATACAAGAAGCCCTTCTCGTCGAGCCGCAAATCCCAAATGTACTTTGTGCCCGGATCGAAATACACCGTAGAGGCCCATGAAACCGGTGCGGCTTCGGTCTTGCCTGAAGTCTTATGGTTGGCTTCGCCGCCCCGCGGCTCCAGCTTATAGACCTTCCCGTCGGGCGAGGTTGCGGCGTAGATGACTCCGTTCGGGTCGACGACCAGGGCTTGGACTTGAAGTTCTTGCGGTTCGAAGATGGTTTTAGCTTCGCCCTTCGCGTTGATCTGATAAACCCGGGCCGGGGATCCGGCTGCAGCATAGATGTTGCCGGCGTTGTCGGCGGCTATCGCCCAAATGTAAGTCGACGGGCTGGCATAGGTCTGCCCAAATGAAGGGGCCAATTCTAACCCGCCAACGCTCCGCATGGCGACACCCTTGGCTGTGCCGCGCGACAGATCCTCAAATCTGGACTGTTCCCAATGGCGCGTGCCCTCGGCCAGCGCGACGGTTGCGGAGAGAATAGCTAGAAGTAGAGCGGCAAGTTTGCGTAAATCAACCAACAAGTTTGTTTTACCTCATAAGATTTCAGTGCACTATCACTAATAGGAAGGTCTCCGGCGTCAGCATCCACATCTCAGGACTAAGGCT
The DNA here is from genome assembly GCA_051986135.1 of Terriglobales bacterium. Lineage (GTDB taxonomy): Bacteria > Acidobacteriota > Terriglobia > Terriglobales > Acidobacteriaceae > Gp1-AA122. Next base: position 3,059 of record JBPYDQ010001141.1, read on the forward strand.
TTAGCGGGAGTGTCGTGCCAGGCCGCGGAAGCAACCTCTCACTTCTAAATATCCATGCCAACCCGGTCACACCTGCGAGATGACGCCCAAGACTTCGAACCTCTATTTGATATTGATGGTCAGCAACTGTGCTCCGGAAACTACGTAGTCCAGCGGCGTGGAGGCTTCGTCAACTGAGGACTCTCCCAAAACGACCATCTCCTGGGTTCCACGCATTCCTTCCATAACGTTCATCACCGAGAGGGGCAGGGTCGGCATCACCTTGTCGGCAACCATGGCCTCCGGATCGGCCTCGAGGAGTGAAACGTACAGGCTGTTATTGGAATGTTCTTTGTTGAGCATGGCAATTGTGGACGCCAGGTCCAGTTTGCGGGCGAGCGCCGGTCCTCCCCGACGAAACTGGTCCAGGGTGCTCCCGTCGCTGACCAGGATGTGCAGCGGGCCCCGGGAAACCGAAGTCGGAACGTGCATCTTGATCTGCTTTACGATGCCTTCACCACGGTATGGCCGCAGGACAGCCTCTACCGTGATGTCGTCTCCCGGCCTGGCTTCGGTCACGTCGGTGCGGACGTTTTCCAGCCGTGCCCAGCGGCGTTCCTTGACCAGATCAAAGTCGAGCTGTACGCCCTTCACAGTCGGCTGCTCGTACGGATTGTCGAAAATACGGCTGAAGCGGTCGCCCACCGAGAGCGCTGCCAGCATGGCAGCCGGAGCCGAGCCGTCGATCGGGGCATACATATTCTGCAGCGTGACCTTAGGATAGCCGTTTACCTGGATGTCGCCGTTCATGCGATAGGTGGTTTCTTCGCCATATTCATTCATTCCACGCAAGGCATTGAAGACGGTTGCCATCATGGCCACTGGACTGAGGCGGGCATTATTCAAGACTTCGTAATGAAACGTTTTGTCGCTCGGACCGCCGTGAACCTTGAGCGTGACCGGGATCATTTGCGGATCCTTGCCAAACAACCCCATGATGCCGGTATGCCGATCCTGAACGAAGGAGCCGATGGGTTCAGTGGCGTTGACGATCTTGAAGGCATTAGCAGGCGAGGGCAGTGTAGCCAAAACGTCGGCCTTGCTCATCGGCATGTCCACCATACCGTACTGCAGCAAGGGATGGCCGCACGCCAGCAGCCGCTGGGGATCCACATAGGTTACCGTGCAGGTGGCGGCAATTCCCATGTCGCCGCGCACTAGAATAGCGCTGACAGAGGAGCCTGGCTTGATCGCTTCCGGTTGCTTTACGTCGGTTGACACCGAACCTGCGCCCATCACCGGGACCACGCCCGCCGAAGCGAACTTCGACGCGAACCGATGAACCGTATCTTCCGTGAAGCCGCTGAAAACGAGAGGTGCTGCAATAGGCTTCATCAAGCTGGCATAATCGGGCGCTGCCAAAGGGGAGGGCTCACCCGGGCCGGAGGTCTTATTGCTCAAGCCAGTGGTGCCCTTGGCGGTCGCGGTTGCAGCCTCCGCCGTACGGTCCAGGGCATTAATCTCCAGCATTTCGCCGATCGGCGTTACCCCGGCGATTGGCTCCTTGGAAAACTCGCCGATTCTGTAGGAAAGTGCGCCAGCCAACTTGCCCTCCAAGTAGACGGGACTTCCGCTCATGCCAGCCACCACGCCGGTATATTCCACCTTCGTGCCGTGAAGACGGATCAGGATCAAATCGCTCTTGGGTCCATTCATGTCCCTCAGGACACCCAACACTTCGACGTCCATCGCTTCTGGTTGAGTACCCGTGAAAACTGTATAAGCCACCCCCCGCATTCCGGCGTGAATCTGGTCCACGGAAATCGTCAAAATCTGACTTGTCTCGGCTGCGGTTACAGGGAGTGGCAACAAACAGCTGAGGGCTAGAAGAGCGAGGTACACTTTTCTCATGCTTTCGCCCGATATACTCTTCTGGCGGCCGACGCGGCGCGCCTGATTTGACTTCGCTGATCCGCCCTATTCGGGAGGGGAGTTGCGCTAACCTAGCAAAAACACCAAATCGCGAAGCATTGCATCTATACTAGCATGAGTAGTTTCAGAGGTTTTCAATGTTTTTCGAGCGGGTGACGTTTTCAAGGCAGCGTCGTAAATTCTTCACGATTTTCCTTTTGATCGGATTCCCGGTAGGGACGCTGGCTCTGGCGCCTCGCCAGGCGCAGGATCAGCAGTCCTCGCAGCCGCAGAATCCCAATCAGCAACCCGCTCCTCCTGAAGCTGGTGGACCTGAGGGTGGGGAACTGGGCCCCTACGCCATACCCAAGAAAAAAGAAGAACCGCCGCCGCCTCCACCGGAGAAGCCTAAGAAAATCGAAGGCATGCCCGACTACTCCATCCGGGTTGCTGTGCCGGTTGTCAACCTGGACGTCTCGGTGATTACTAAGAATGGTCAGTTTATCCCGGGGCTAAAGAAAGAGAACTTCAAGATTTTCGAAGACGGGGTCCCGCAGACGGTCAGCAGTTTTAACCAGCAAGAAGCGCCCATAACAGCGGTCTTACTAGTCGAATTCGCTTCCACAAATTACCAATATCTCTACGACGCGCTCAATGCCTCCTACACCTTCGCCAGCGGCCTCAAGAAGGATGATTGGGTGGCAGTCGTTTCCTATGACATGAAGCCGCAGATTCTGGTGGACTTCACCCAGGACAAACGCGCGATTCTCGGCGCCCTGAATACCTTGCGTATTCCCGGCTTCTCCGAGCGGAACTTGTTTGACGCCGTGTATGACACGCTTGACCGGGTTGACGGGATCGAGGGCCACAAATACGTCATCCTGGTCTCCAGCGGTCGCGACACCTTCAGCAAAATCAATCTCGATCAAATCATGAAGAAGATCAAGGCCACACAGGGAGTCACGATTTATGCCATCAGCATTGGACGTGCTTTGCGCGAGTGGATGGACGCTCACGGGTATGCCGGCGGGATTCAGGAAACCGACTGGCTGCAGGCTGACAACCAGATGAACACCTTCGCCAAATTGACCGGAGGAAGGGCATACTTCCCGCGTTTTGAAGGCGAGTTACCGGAAATTTTCCACGACATCGCTTCCGACATCCGTAACGAGTACAACATTGCCTATCGTCCCAGCAACACCAAGCTTGACGGGACTTATCGCAAATTGAAAGTTCAGCTGGTTGGCCCCGACGGCAGCCCGCTGAAAGTCAAGGATCAGAAGGGCAAAGACGTCAAGTACGAGATTATTGCGCGCGAAGGATACACGGCAAAACACCAGGTCGAGTAACAACCCAAAACATTCGTCGAAAGACTACAAAGAAAGCCAACACAAATCGCCACTCTCACTCTGTGCCCTGGCCTTTATTGCTTTGCCCGCTCGGTGCTGCTGCGGCCGTCAGGTAGCTATTTCCTAGTGTGCGTGCAAGACTTGATCCAGAAAAAACAAACACCCGACGCCGATAAAGACGAGCAGCGCCATCTTGACGCCGGGTTCTTTGTTCACTTCCGGCACCAGGTCTGAAGCAGCTACATAGATGGTGACACCGGCCGACAGGGGTAAGCCTGCACTGACGGCGTGCCGAAAAATCGCCATCACCAGCACACCGGCGACCGTGGCCGCTCCCAACAGCACCGACGCGGCCCAGGCCGTGCGGCGGCTACGGCCACTGGCCAGCATGACCGAGGCCACGGTGAAACCCTCCGGGATTTTGTGCACAAACACTGCCAGGAAGATGATCCATCCCAGCCAGTCCGATATCAGGAATCCCGAGGCGATTGCAATGCCATCGAAGAATGTATGCATGATCAGGCCGATCAGGACCGAATAGCCCTTGTGTGCCTCGACGAACTCGTCGCGATGGGTTTCCTCTCCGAAGTGGAAGTGGGGTGTGAGCGTGTGTTCAAAGAAGTGGATGATCAAATATCCCGAGAGCACCAGGTAAGCGGCGGTTCTTCCGCGCAGGGCGACGCTGGCGGGCACCATCTCGACAATCGAGGTAGCCAGCATGAATCCCGCACCGAGGGCAACGAAATACTTCAGATAAGAGCGATCCCAGTCTTTCTGAACAATGATGGCGCCGCCGAAGAGATTAGCGAAAGCCGCCGTCAAGCCGAGCAGCACGCTGAGAAGGATCGGGTTCATGGCCCGGGGAGCAGGATACCAGAATGCGCTGTCCCTTCTGCGTGTTCAGCGAGAGCCTGGGAGCTCGAACCGCGCCTCGGAATTTATGACCCGGACTCAATCGGAAGCGAGAACTAATCAGCAGCTTTCGAGTAAACTGAAGAACAAATGTGGTTGTCCATTCCCTATTTGCGCCGCTGGTTCGCCTTGGGCGCGGCAGCCGTCGCCGTCGTTGTGGCGGGAGCGTATCTGTACGCGCACTTGGCCGATATCGCCGCAGGACACAAGATTCCGGAAAAGATGGGGCTCGAAATTCAGCAGACGGCGAACGGATTCACCATCTCCAAGTCAGAGCAGGGGCGCACCATTTTCACGGTTCGGGCCAACAATGCGGTGCAGTACCGTCAGGGCGGACAGGCTGTGCTGCATAATGTGGCGATCACGGTATACGGCAAGCAACATGATCGCTTCGATCAGATTTACGGTTCGGAATTCATCTACGACCAGCAAGCCGGAATAGTCACCGGCAAGGGCGAGGTGCAGATCGATCTCGAGTCTAATCCAGGAGGAGTCGTCGAGCCCGATCAAACCACTCCCAAAGAACTCAAGAATCCTGTTCACCTGAGGACCACCGAACTAGTTTTCAATCAAAAGACTGGGGACGCTTATACGCCGGAGCGCGTGGATTTCTCGGTTCAGCAGGCGGTGGGATCGGCTGTTGGCGCCACCTACAAAGCGAAGGAGGGAATGCTCGAGATGCATTCCCAGGTGCATGTCGTCATGAGCGGCTCATCGGCCGGGACCCTCGATGCCAGCCACGGCATCATTCATCGGAACCCCCGCGGGGTTGATCTCGATAATCCCCATATTGTGCGTGGTCCGGAAAGCTACGAATCGGATCACGCCACCATCTATTTGCGCCCCGACAACTCGGTGGACCACATGGTGGGAACCGGGCACGTGAAGATTCATATGCAGGGCGATTCGCCAATCGACGCCCGCTCCGATCGCGCCGATATCTTCATGATTCCGGAGGACAAGGCCACTGAGGAAGGTTCAGGGGCGCCCGACCAAAATGCTCGACTCAGGCAGGTTTCCGGCTCGGCAGCGAGTCCAGAGGCATCGGCCGGTCAAGCAAGGGGAAATCAGAATCAGCCGAGCGCGCTGACCCAGCCGTCTCGACGTAATTTGCTGCGGACCGCAATTCTCAGCGGGAACGTGCACGCCGAAAATCAGGGTCCGCATGTAATGGAAGGCGATTCCGGCCGCGCCATTTTCCATTTCACCGGAAATAACATACTTACGACCGCGCGGGCGGAGGAGAACGTCAGAATCGTACAGCACCACGTGGGCGGCAATAAGCCCAGCCAGCCTGCCAGTAACTCGGGCGCGGGCCAGAACTCCGCGCAGGTCTCGACGCCAGAGGACATCCTCGTCAACGCGCCGGTGGTTGATTTCGTAATCGGAAATGAAGGCCGGAGTTTGCAAACGGCGGTCACATCAGGTCCGCCGAAAATCACCATCGTGCCCAGCGATGGAGCCCCTGGCCAGACGACGGTCATTACCTCGCGAAAGTTCTTTGCCAAGTTTGATGACCAGAGCCGGCTGAAGTCGGTTCATGGTGCGCCCGATGCTCGCATCGTCAACAGCGCTCCCAAGGAACCGGATCGCGTCAGTACCAGCGAGGTGCTGGATGTCGCATTTCTAACCGCCGGCGGCATTGAATCCGTTGTCCAGACCGGCAGTGTGGCTTATGTTGACGCCGACCGCAAAGCCTGGGGGGATCAGGCGCACTATACCCCGAGCGATCAGATACTGCGTTTGAACGGTTCTCCTCGCTTTGTCCAGGGTGGAATGACCACTACGGCTCGCGCCATGCGCATGGATCGCGCCAAGGGCGATGCCTACGCGGAAGGTGACGTCAAGAGCACCTACAGCGATCTGAAGCAACAGCCGAATGGCGCCTTGTTGGCTTCATCGGACCCAATCCACGTCACCGCGATGAATATGGTCTCGCACCGTGACCCTGGCATCGCCACCTACACGGGCAATGCTCGCCTGTGGCAGAACACAAGCGTCGTGCAGGCTCCCATCATCCAATTCGACCGCGACATGCGCAGCGTCCTGGCAGATGGCACGCCGGATTATCGCGTGTCTACTGTCTTTGTCCAGACCGACAACCAGGGGAAGCAGACACCGGTTCACATCATCTCGGACCATTTGATGTACTTCGATAACCAGCGCAGAGCTCATTTCACCGGCGCGGTAATAGCTAAGAGCCAGGACGCGACTCTTACTTCTGATGAGTCGGACGTCTATTGGCTGCCCCAGGCCGCCAGCGACTCCAACCCCTCTGCCAACGCCGCCCCTCCGCCGACAGACCAACCATCGGCCGGCGTTCGGAGCGAAGCTTCTCCAAAAACCACCCAGCTAGCGGCAGTCGATCCGGGTGGCGCGCAGCAATCAGCATTCAGTCGCCGCCCACCGACGCCTGGCAATGCCATATTAGGGGCAAACAAGATCGACAAGATCATCTCCGAGGGACATGTAGTCGTGATTCAACCAAAACGGCGTGGTGTAGGGACCAACCTGACTTACACTGCCTCCGATGATCGTTTTGTCTTGACTGGGGGTCCGCCCAGCATTTTTGATGCCGAACGGGGCAAAGTTACGGGCAATTCGTTGACTTTCTATAAACGCGATGATAGGGTGCTGGTGGAAGGTAAGGCGAATTCGCCGGCTCTCACCGAAACGCGAGTGGCACGTTAAATGCACACGCTGGCAACCGACGGAATTGGAAAGAGTTACCGCGGGCGCCGGGTCGTAAATGGGGTCAGCGTTCGGGTGGAGCAAGGCGAAGTCGTGGGCTTGCTCGGGCCCAACGGAGCCGGAAAGACTACCTCGTTTTACGCCATCGTTGGCCTGATACCCCCCGACACAGGCCGAGTATTAATCGACGAAGAAGACATAACCGACGTGCCCATGTATCTTCGGGCGCGCCAATACGGGATCAGCTATCTTCCTCAGGAGCCATCGGTTTTCCGGAAGCTGACCGTCGAGGAAAACATCCTTGCCGTGCTGGAGGCCCAGAAGCTCTCCTGGCATGATCGCAAAGTACGCATGGAGAGGCTGATCGAGCAGTTGGGGATCGAGCAGGTGCGGCACAATCGGGGATGGGCGCTGTCGGGAGGTGAACGCAGGCGCGTGGAGATTGCCCGCTGCCTGTGCATCAGCCCGAGCTTTATTTTGCTCGACGAGCCGTTTTCGGGCATTGATCCGATCGCTGTGCTGGATCTGCAAAAGATCATCTTTGATCTCAAGGAAGCCGGAATCGGACTGCTAATCACGGATCACAACGTTCGTGAGACGCTCTCGGTAACGGACCGCGCCTATATCATTAACGAAGGCCGGATTTTCCGGGCGGGCACGCCCGAGGAACTTGGGAACGACCAGGAAGTGCGGAAAGTCTATCTGGGCGAGAGTTTCTCACTGGTTTAATCAAAACACGAGGTTTTCCCTCGAGGGAACCTTCGTGACCTTGTGGTCCAGATTTCCGCTCTAATATAGGAACGGCAGTCAAGCACGCGGCAGCGTGCTGGAGTCATAATAGTTCAAGGATAACCAAGGCCCATGGTCTTACTGCAGCACAGGTTGAGCCTGAAGGTCTCGCAGCGGCAAATCCTGACCCCAGGGCTGGTGCAGATGGTCAGCGTGCTCGCGCTCAACAAACTTGAGCTGGCTGACATGATCAACACTGAGATGGTTGAGAATCCTGTCCTGGAGGAGCTGGAGGACAACGTTCCGCTGCTGGACGACATCGGCCGACGCGAAGAAGAGCGCGAACGCCCAATAGAGGCGGAAGAGAATCCCATTACTGCGGTTGAGAAGAAAGATCCATTCGAAGAGATCGATTTTGGCTCATTTTTTCAAGACTATCTCGATCCTGGTTTCCGCAGTCCAGGGCAAATGGAGGAAATCGAAAGGCCCTCTTTTGAGAACTTTCTTTCCAAGCCCAGTAACTTGACCGATCACCTCATGTGGCAGCTCGGTTCAATTCCCACAAAGCCTGATGTACGCGAGGCGGCCGAGTTGGTCATTGGCAATTTGAATGAGGATGGATACCTGATCGCGACCGACGAAGAGCTGCTCGGCACGGCGCCGCCGGCTCCGCCGCAACAAGATGCTGCGACCGCACAAAGCGTCGTCGCCGACGCGGTAGCACTGGGTCTCGGAGAAGTGGAAGGAGACTCGGCAGAAGCAGGCGAGACGCCACCCCCCCTGTCTGGTGAAGGCACATCGAATTGGCCTGAACGAGCGGTCGAATCGACCGGCTCTCCCGTGGTCTCCCGAGCAGCAGTAGCGAACCCGCCTGAGCCTGCTGCCTTGCCCCCGGCGCCCGCACCGGTCAAGTCCAACTTTGAAGTGGCGGCGCTGCACGATGGCATAGAAGTTGTCCGCCAATTGGACCCGCCTGGAGTAGCATGCCGCGATCTGCGTGAATGCCTTTTGTACCAATTGCGCTTCCACGAACGCAGCCTCGAAGAGCACAAGCACGGTGTTCACAACGGCCACACCGCTGAGGTGATTACGGATGCTATTGCTATCGTCGATCAACATTTGCGCGCTCTGCAGTTGAAGCAGCACAAGGAGATCGGCAAGGCGATCGGGCGTCCAGTCGAGTCGGTTCTGGCCGCACTCGAATTTATTCGCACCCTCGATCCTCGCCCCGGTCTGCGTTACAACACTGTGCAACCCCGCCTCATAGAGCCGGATGTGGCGTTCGTTAGGCATGGCGACGAATGGCTGGTGGTGATGAATGACGAAGACTTGCCGACACTGCGTCTCAATCCCGCCTATAAGCGCCTCTTGAGCAAGGATGGCAATGACAAGGACACCCGCAACTACGTCAAGGAGCGCTACAAGAGCGCCATTCAGCTGATCAAAAACATTGAGCAGCGCAAGCAGACGATCATGAAAGTCTGCTATGCCATCGTGGGCCGGCAGCAAGACTTTCTGGAAAAAGGCCTCGATCAGTTGAAACCGATGATGATCAAGGAGGTGGCCGAAGAAATCGGCGTGCATCCATCCACGGTGAGTCGCGCGGTGGCTAACAAGTACGCCCACACTCCCCAGGGCGTATTTGAGCTTCGTTATTTCTTCAGCGAGAGCGTGAATGGCCCGGAAGGCGGCGCTACGTCGCTTCTGATCCTGAAACGCCGGGTCAAGAAGCTGATCGAGGAAGAAGACCCGGCTCGGCCGTTGACCGACGAGCAGATCACCCGCATTCTTCAATCGCAGGGTATCCAGGTCACCCGCCGCACGGTCGCCAAATACCGGGAGGACATGCGCATCCCGAGCACCCACCAACGCAGAGTGAAAAAATAGCCGCAACACCAGTTGTCCCCGAGCTGGGACCGAACACTAGGCTGGAGGGGCGCAGATGAATGTGGAATACACTGGACGGCAGTATGAAATCACTGCCAAAATCCGCAAGGAAATCGAAACCCGCCTTAGCAAGATCAAGAAGCTCCTGGGCGACAAATTTGAAGCGAAAGTTATCCTGAGCGTCGAAAAACATCGTCACAAAGCTGAAATCACGATAACTCCCCCGAATGGACCGATCGTGGGCCTGGCCCAAGCCAGTGATATGCCGGCCGCGCTGAACGGGGCTCTCGGCCATTTAGAGAAACAGGCGCTGAAATACAAGGACCGCTGGCGCACCAAGAAACGCCAGCCCCGTAAAGGATGGGATGGAAAAACTGCAGGCACGGAACTCCAGGGGGCGTCAGGTTTAGCGGAGAAAACTGCCGTGCCCATCCTGGTCCATAAGTTTCCTCGCATCTCGAAAACCACCGAGGCGCACCTGGTACGCTCCTCTGACGCGGTGGCATTGCGACCGTTGTCCCTGGAAGAAGCGATTAAGGAAGCGCAGTTCCGTGATAGGGATGTGTTCGTCTTTCGCGATCCCGTGGGAAAGATCATGGTCCTGCACCGCACTCGCGACGGCAAAATGGAGTTGATCGAGGTGCCCTAAAAACTTTGGCAAAGTCGACTTTCCTGACCTGGAGCGTTGCCAGGTGCCCTTTCCTCCAGACTCAGGTTATGGGCAGCTGCTAAGTTTCCTATGCCGCAATACGAATCTGCCAGGACATTACAATCTGCTCGGCGTGTCCGACTGCATCCCGGGGAGCCTGGTTTGCCAGACGAAAGCCAGTCATCGTTGATGCCGGCCTGTAATTCTCCCACTGGCGCAGGCGAAGTCGCTCGACGGAGGTCGCAGACCAGGACCCTGTGTGCTCTGTTCTGGCCGTTTAGGAGGCTGATCTTTTTGAATCTAGAGTCCCGACAGATCCGTCAAACTAATGGCTGTTCTCCAAGCCATCGGGAGAGTGGTCGCTTCCCTGGGCTTATTGACAGGGGAGTGATGGTGAAGCTTTTGTGCAAAACTCCCGGTACTTTGCCCTTGCGCTCGGTCGCCTTTAGCAGGTACCATCAATATGTTCCTAGCAGCCGCGCTCCTGCGCCGGCCCGAGCGCCCAATTTAGCTCCAGGCGCCACAACGGAAAAGATCATTCACGAGTGATGTTCCTTTGCGGTGGACTTTCCCGCGCGTAGCCCGAGGATATAAAGCGCCTGTGACAACTGGACGAACGGCAAGACCGAGCAATGAGCAGTCCTCCTTCCGAATGGAAAAGCAAGACTGCCAGAAAAGAGAATTATGAATGTAGGACCTGATCGTCCCTCCGGTCCCGGAGGGCGCGGCCGACGCCGTCGTGGTCGTCGTCCGCCCAACAACCGCGGACAGCAACAGCATGGACAAGGTGGGCGCAACCGCCACAACAAGGACGGCATCTACACCGCCCCCATGGACCATAGCTACCGAGCCATCCTGAACGGCAACGGCAACAGCGGCGCTGGCCGGAATCAGCGTGGCGCCCGCCCAGGTTTTGGAGCGAGCTTTCGTCCCCCGGATCCCGAGCCCTTACCGGCCCTGCCAGAGGATGCCAATTCCCGCATCTTCGCCTTTGTCGATGACCTCTTCTTCCTCGCCAAGATTCAGGAGACCGCGCGCAAGATGAACGTAAAAGTCGAGTTCATCAAGAGCGACAAGGACCTGATGGATCGCATGAAGAAAAACGGCCAAGGACTCCCCTCGCTGCTGATCTTCGATCTGAACAACGCCGCCGCTAGGCCGCTTACCGTCATTCCGAAGCTCAAAGCCAAGTTGAAGAAGGGGACGTCGATAATCGGATTCCTTTCCCACGTGCAAGGCGACCTGAAGCAGAAGGCCCATGAAGCGGGATGCGACATGGTGCTGCCGCGCTCGGCGTTCAGCCAGAACCTGCCACAGTTGCTGCGCCGGCACGGAGCGCCGGAAGAAGGAACGCTGGAAGCGTAAGAACCAACCTCGCTTCCCAGATCAGTCGGGTGGTTGCTGGTTAGATTCTGAGGCCTGGCTGCTGCTTTTTTCGTAAGACGCAGCTGCCCGCAGCATCGTCGCTTCGTCAAAATGCCGTGCCAGAATCTGCAACCCAATGGGTAGCCGCTCGCGCGTTTCGCCACACGGCAGCGAGATCCCGGGAATACCCACCAGGTCGGCCGTCACCGTATATACGTCCCCCAAATACATCGCCAGCGGGTCCTCGGTCTTTTCGCCCAATTTGAATGCTGCGGTCGGACTTGTAGGGGTGACGATCACGTCCACTTTCTTGAAGGCCTCTTCGAAGTCGCGAGCCAGCAGAGTGCGAACCCGCTGCGCCTTGAGGTAATAAGCATCGTAATAGCCGGCGCTGAGCGCGTAGGTGCCTAGCATGATGCGGCGCTTCACTTCGGCCCCGAAACCCTCGTCTCGAGTTCGTTCGTACATTTCAGCGAGAGTGTGCACGGTTTTAGCGCGCTGGCCGTAGCGAACTCCATCGTAACGAGCCAGGTTCGCAGAGGCTTCCGCCGTGGCCACCAGATAGTAAGTCGGAATAGCGTATTCGGTGTGCGGCAAAGAAACCGGCACGATCTCACATCCGAGTGCCGCCAGCTTCTGAATCGCGGCTTCCACCGCCGCGCGCACTTCCTCGTCGAGGCCTTCGCCGAAATATTCCTTGGGAACACCCAGCCTGAGCCCGCGCACCGGCTTGTCCAGTTCCGCAACGTAGTCGGGAACCGGAAGATCGGCAGAGGTTGAATCCATCGGATCGTGTCCGGCAATCGTGCGCAGCACAATGGCCGCGTCTCGGACGGTCTTGGTGAGTGGGCCGATATGATCGAGCGAAGAGGCAAAAGCAATCAGACCATAGCGCGAGACCCGCCCATACGTCGGCATTAGGCCTACCACCCCACAAAACGAGGCGGGCTGCCGAATCGAGCCTCCGGTATCGGATCCCAGAGTTGCCACCGCCATTCCCGCGGCCACCGCCGCCGCCGATCCGCCGGAAGATCCTCCCGGAACCCGGCTGAGGTCCCTGGGATTGCGCACCGGCTTATAAGCCGAATTTTCGTTCGATGATCCCATTGCAAACTCATCGCAGTTTGTCTTTCCCAGCACGACCGCTCCGGCAGCCTCAAGTCGAACCACGGCGGTCGAATCGTACGGCGGGATGTAATGGTCCAGAATCTTCGAGCCGGCAGTGGTCCGCACTCCGCAAGTGACCATTACGTCCTTGATTCCCACTGGCACACCGGCGAGGGGTGGCAACTCTTTGCCCTGGGACGCGAGGGCATCAATCGCATTCGCTTTCTGCATGGCGCGGTCTTTCGAAAGCGTCAGATAGGCGCCGATCGGGGCATCCTGTGCTTCGATCTTCGAGTAGAAGTTTGCCGCAAGAGCCGTGGCAGTCGTCTGCCCGGCAGCGATGGAAGATCGAACCGCGTCGATAGTGAGCGACTGCAAGTCCATATCTCGAACCTTCTTGCGACCAGAAGGAATAGAAAGCTGACCGGTGACGACCTACGACCGATGCCCGAATTAGCGATCGATTACCTTCGGTACCAGAAAAAACGCGCCGTCTGACTTGGGCGCATTCGCCAAAGCATCTTTCTGGGGCAGGGAGGGGCGGAGGCCATACAACTGGTCCTCCCGCAACTCGGAGGCCGGAGGCGCTGCCTCTACCCCGGAGCCGGCAAACCGCTCTGCTGCTTGCCCGCCCGGTGCTATGCCGGATGTATCGAGTTTGTTGAGCCGATCTACATAATCCAGGATGGAATTAAGGTCGCGCACCATGCGCTGCTTCTCATCTTCGGTGAGTTCCAGATTTGCCAGCGCGGCAACGTAGCGGACGTCGTTTTCAGTGACTTTCATCTCAAATAGACAGGCGAAACAATTTCCCAATCCAATTCAGACCAGCATCGGCTTCGCCGTTTTAGTGCCGCCGTGTCCCGGGAATCACGAATTCAATGTTTTTAACGCACTCTCGGAGGTAGCGATTGATCACCGCCAGATACTCGGGCGTCAAAGCCTCAAGCTCTGCCCGCCAGCCCGCGTCGGGGACTTCTACGCGCAGCACCCCTTGTGAGCATTCCAGCGGACGTGTGCGTTCGGCAACCGCACTACCGCAGGCTAGGGGCCAGGCCAAGAGCGGCGCTTCGTTGGTCGGCGTACGCCTCAGCACGTCGCTCACGATCTTGTGCAAACCGGCCGACGCGCGCTCCATAGCCCCTCCATCCGCGCAGCAATTTTCTGAATTCTATCACTCGAAGGAGATTCCTGGGCCGACCCCTTTTGTGCTGTGAGAGTTGAAGGTGAACGGTGTCGGCCGGAAGTTGAGCATGATTCCTGATTCACGAGGCAACCAAATTCTCTAAATTGGAAAATTGCGCGCCACAAATTCCAGAGCTTGTTCCTTCGTGACAAGCGTGCCTTCCAGCTGGGAGTCTTCCACGCTCGACAAAATCTGCTTGAAGCGGGGGCCAGGTATATAACCAGCCGCGATCAGATCCTTTCCCGTGACCAGGGGTGTTGGGCGGATGTTTTCCTCTGGCGTTCGTTCCAGCTTGTTGCGCGTGAAATGGTAGCTGGTCAGATCACCATGACTGGCCTGGCAATCAATGCGATGGAGTTCAAGATGTTCCTGAAAGCGCGGCAAGCGGAGGAACCGTTTTAGAGTCGATTCCTTCATCCGGGTGACATCGGCAAAGCGCATGTGATTCGCCACCAAGGCAACGATCTGTGCTGTATCGTCGCTGGAGAATCGCAGCCCACGACAGATTCGCTCGGCCATTTTCACACCCACCTCCACGTGTCCATCGAAGCGAATCCGATCCGGAGCAACCCGGAAGGTTGGGGGTTTGCCGACATCGTGCAGCAGGGCTCCCCAGGCCAGGGTTCGCGGACAGGGGTGCGGCAGATTCTCGAGCAGCAAAAGCGTGTGCACAAATACGTCGCCTTCGGGATGGTATTCGGGAGGTTGCGCCACCCCCTTCATTGCCGAAATTTCCGGCAGCACTTCCCGGAGAAGCCCGGTTTGATCGAGTAGCAGAAACGCGCTGCGTGCATGCCCCTCGATGAGCATCTTCGTAAGTTCGTCGCGCATCCGCTCCCGAGAGACTTGCTCAATGTTGCTGGCGAATCTCTGAATCGCGGCAAATGTGGCCGGTTCCAGTTCATACCGGAAGCGGGCGGCGAAGCGCACCGCTCGCAGCATGCGCAATTTATCTTCGACAAACCGCTGTTCAGGATCACCTATGGCGCGAATGATTCCTTGGTCCAGGTCTTTGCGCCCGTCTACAAAGTCGAGAACCTGGTCGGAAATCGGGTCCAGCAGAAGACCATTGATGGTGAAATCGCGACGCATGACATCCCCGCGGGGATCCCGACTAAACCGGACTTGGTCCGGGTGGCGCCCGTCGCTGTACCCGATATCGCTACGAAAGGTGGCGACCTCGACCACATTGGGGCGTTTAGAGCTGTGCTCGGCTGGATCGCCTGCCCAGGCATAGCTGGCGATCGCCCCCGCCTTCGTCGCCGGCAGAGGTACCAGCACTACCCCGAACTGCGCCCCCACCTCATAAGTTTCCGGGAAAATTCGCATGACTTCGCCGGGTGTGGCGTCGGTAGTAACGTCGTAGTCAGCCGGCTCAAGCCCGAGCAACAGGTCTCGCACGCACCCGCCGCACAGGTAGGCCTGGTGCCCGGCCGCACGCAGGGTGCGGACGATCTCAATCGCGTGTTCCCGGATGACGGACATCGCTATGACCCTACCACTCGGGATAGTTCACCAGGAAACACAAGCTCTGTCGACTTACCCTGGCGGGCTTGGTCGGGCGAGGGCCGATTTAGCAGGCTATTTGCTGCGGGACAACTCCCAGGCTTTAGCATATTTCCAGGAGACGTAAGCCGCGTGGTAAAGGTGCAGAAGCAAGCCTTCGCGGCCGTCGAGGAATCCCAGGCGGAAGAAATAGTTGTAAACGAACGTCGCCAGGGGCCGCAGGACAAGGTTGACGAGGTTGAATCGGCGGGAGCCACTCCTTACGGCCATTCGAGCACCCAGAGACGAGTAGCGGTTCATGTGATCGATATAGCCGGACAGAGTGGAATAGCAGTTGTGGACTAATGCACCACTGAGAACGCCAGTGGGCCCTTCGAGTTTCACGTCTTCATGCACAAGTCGGTCTTCGAACCTGGCGCTGCCGCGCCGAAAGAAACGAAGTTTTCGATCGGGCCAGAAGCCACCATGCTGGATCCAGCGGCCAAGGAAATAGTTCTTTCGGGCAATCCAAAAGCCGGATGCTCCAGCCGCCGCTCGCGCACCCCGACCTGGATCATGCAGCGTGAGGCTCGGTTGCTGCTTGGGCAGGGAAACAGATGGCTGCTCAAGAAGGTCTGCCAGCAGTTCAGAATCGATTGACTCGTCTGCATCCAAGCTCAGGATCCAATCTCCCGAGGCTTTCTCGAGCGCTGAATTTTTTTGCGCGGCGTAGCCCTTCCAATCCTCGATGAAGACCTTGGCTCCCCAGGAGCGGGCAATTTCAACGGTGCGATCGGTCGAACCGGAATCGACCACGATGACCTCGCCCTTGTCATCGGCGACAAGGCGCTTCACCGTTTCCAATGTGCGTCCGATGTTCGCTTCTTCGTTGTAAGTAATGATGACGACCGAGAGCGTCACCGAGAGAGCATAGCGGTTTGCCGCGCATCTTGGAAATAGCGAGCGGGGAGGGCGGTGCCCCTACTGCCCTCCCCCGAATCCCACTCCTGATCGATCGCTAGATCGGGTTCGGCCGGCCAGGGTGGTGTGAGTTTCTGGACAGAGTTTTTCGCGATCTCATACATAAGCCAGAGCCAGTTGCCATGGCGGGGTCGATCGGCACGGTCATGCCGGGCCAGATTTGGCCCGGATGTTTGTCGTCTTCAATATGCTGATGCCGGTCGGGTCTTCCAGCCTGTTCGAGGGCTTGAATTGGAGCTCTCCGGCTTTCTTGCCACCTGTGCCAGCGCGTAATCGGTGATCTTGTCGAAGGAATCGACGCGGAGTGTGCTCGATCAGTTCAGTGACACAAAACTCCCAGCTCGAGGGAGCTTTTCAGCGAAGGCTCATTCCGAGTTCCATGCTCACTAGGACGGAAGCCAGGATATTGGGAGAATGCGTGTGGGCAGGCCATGGGCGAAAAGAAAGCCCCACGCGTACTCGCGTGGGGCGTGCGGAAATCGGGAGCTCAATTCGCAGGCGGCGGAGTTTGTGGAGGCTGCTGCGGCTCCGGTTGCGCCTGCGGCGGTTGCGTTGGCTGCTCGGGTTGTGGCGGCGCCTGCTCCTGGGAAGGCTTAGGCATCACCGAGGTGGGATTCGGCCGCGGTGTGACGAACGGGATGTTGGGCATGTGAGTTACCTGGCCCTTTTCCGCATCGCCCACCAGAATGCCGGCATGGTCGAGCAACAGGCCGGTAGCACGATCCAGTTCTACCCGCGATTTTTCATAGGCGGCACTGGCGGAAACCAGCGTGGACTGTGCCTGTGCCAGGGCCGTCTGGTTCTGCAATACCAGGGTTGAGGTGGATGCGCCCAGCGCGTACTTCTTCTGTTCGGCATCGAGCGACTGGCGAGCTAACGTGACGGTCGCCTCGGCGGAGTTTACACTGGCGCGATTCTGCTGCACCGCGAACTGCGCGTTGCGGACCTCGATACGGATCTGGTTTTCGATTTGCTGGAGGCGTATCTGGGACTGCCGATATTCGAGCTCGCTGCGTATCTGGAGAGCTTGTGCCGCACGATTGCGAATCGGGATGGAGAGCGTCACGCCGATTCCCTTATCCGGTGACGAGGAATCTACCAGCTGAGTCAAAGTATTGCTGTAGGCTACCGGTCGCCCGCTGCGGAAAGGCGGGGCGGCGCGCGCCGGATCGAAGCAAAAGAACGAGCCCGCCTGGATATCGGCGGGGGTGCAGGTGGGCAGGTTGGGATTGAGATTGCCGCCAATGCCGGTGCCGCCGTAGTAGCCGTACAGGTCGAGGGTGGGGAGCAGATTGTTTCGTATGGCTTTATTGCTCTCCTCGGTGTTCGTCAGGATGATGCGAGCTTCGGCCAGTTCGGGTCGGTGGTTGAGAGCGTCGTTAACCAGATCCTGAGTCGGGATGACCGGCTCGGTCGCGGGCACTTGCATGGTGGACGTCGGAATCACCTCAGCATCGGCCAGACGGGGATCCACCAGGGTTCGACTGAGGGCGTTCTTCATAAGCAGCTGCTGCAATTCGAGGTTGGTCTGCGCCAGGGTCAATTGTTGCTGGTCGGTGGCCACCGTACTCTGAGCGCGCACGACCTCGATGGGCGCGAGGGTTCCAATCTGCACCTGCTTTTGCGTGTCGGAAAGCGTCTTCTCGGCAAAGGCAATATTTTCCTGCGCTACTCTCACGTTCTCGTAGGCGAATACCAGGTCCCAATACATGTTCTCGATCTGATCGACCGTGGTAATAGTCTGCAGGCGGAAGGCGACGTCGGAAATTTCACGGTTATTCTTGGCGATGCGAATGAAGCGCGTGTTGGTGGCAAAGCCCAAGCCTTGCAGCAGATGTTGGGTGAGGCGGAATTGGAATCCGGAACTGAGAAACGGTGTATAGGTGCTGGTTGGGCTGTTGGTCGTCGTATGAGTGTTGTTAAACCCTATCGACATGTTGGTTCCCCACTGGAAACCTTGGGTGTAGGCAAAATTCGCGATGCCAGTGTTCTGGTTGGCAATTGGGATGGGGGTGAATACGCTGCTCGATTGAGTGAAACTACGATCCATCTGCAAGGTACCGGTGATAATAGGATCGAAGCTGGTGATAGGTGCGCCCAAACCCAGCGTGGTGGTGACCAGTCCACCCACTCCGACGCCCGCGCCGGCGGATCCGACGCTGGTGCCGCCCGGACCGGATCCAACGGTTCCCCCCAGGCCACCGGTGGCCCCACCCGGGGTATTCTGCACCACACCGGTATTAATGCCCAAGATGGCGGATCCGGCCTTAGCGCGCAAGATGTCAGTGTCGGCGATGTTCATGTTATAGCGTTGGATGGCGATGTCCAAATTATTCTCAAGCGCCAGGGCGACGGCATCGTCCATCGACAGCATCAGCTTGCCGTCCTGCAATAACTGCTCGATGCGCGGCGTATTGGATAAGTTTGGCGCGGGCAAACGGCGCGATGTGTAAGGCGCGATCGGATTCGGAAAATAACCCTGCGGTTTGGTGTAGTCGTGCAGTTCAAACACCTGCGGCTGCGGCGCCTCTACTGGGAGGGTAGAGGCGGGCGACTGCGCGGCTGCCGTTGCCGCCGGTTGCGGCTGCGCCGGCTGCTGATCGGATTTTTGTGCCCAACTGAGGGAACTAAGCGTTGCGGCCAATGCCAGTAGGAGCAACTGGCGGCCGGCAGAGGTGAGATGAGGGTGCATTCGATTATCTCCGTGTAGTGAGAGCTTGCCTGCAAGAGCGCAAGAGGCGGCTAAGTCCTGGCAATCAAGACGTGATACGCAACCAGCACAGTTATGGTTCCGAGTTTTGCCGCTCGCACCTGTGTGTTCGGCGTGCGGCGAATCCCTGCGGAGTGACATAGTATAGCTGACGGCGTGGCGCAGCTTTCCTCGCCCATCGATGCTTGAAGTAAAAGATTGTAAACAGTTTTAAAGGCATTGGATGAGAGTACCGCGCCCAAGGACTCGGAAACAAAGTCATGCGCAATTTCAAGATGGTGCTGTCCTATGACGGCTCCGATTTCTCGGGCTGGCAGGTGCAACCCGACGCGGCAACGATTCAAGGCACGCTGACAACAGCTATTGGACGTTTGACCGGGGAAAACGTCTTGCCGCAGGGTTCCGGACGGACCGACGCGGGGGTACACGCCCTCGCTCAAGTGGCCAGTTTTGCCATCGAATCGCCCATTCCGGCGGAAAACCTTCAGACCGCGCTGAACGATATTCTGCCAGCCTCCATTCGCGTTCTGGAGGTGACAGAAGTTCGAGCGGAATTTCACGCGCGTAAATCGGCTCGCAGCAAGACCTACCAGTACCGCGTTTTTCGAGGTGCCATTTGTCCACCCTTCTTGGCGCGATACGTCTGGCACTATCCCTACCCGCTGGGGGAAGAGGCGATTGGCAAGGCTGCTCGGCTGCTGATCGGAGAGCACGATTTCACTTCGTTTGCGGCGGTCGATCCGGAGCGTGGGCGGGAGGAGGCTGAGACGCCGAATGTGCGAACAATTTTTTCGTCTGCCTGGGAGCGGGTTGCCGACGAGTTCGTTTACACTGTGCGCGGCAATGGATTCTTGCACCACATGGTGCGAAACCTTGTGGGCACATTTATCCTGGTGGGCAAGCAGACGTTGACGCCTGATGATTTGCCGCGCATCTTAGAATCCAGAAACCGACGCGCCGCGGGAGCGACTGCACCCGCCTGGGGGCTGTATCTGGTTTCGGTCGATTACTAACCGTCCACGTCGCGCGCATCAGACGAGGGGGCTCGGATGACCACCGATCTTCAAATCGCAAGGCGCACTGTGGCCTCGGTGAATCCTGCCACCGGCGAGGTGCTCCGCACTTTTGATTGCGCCAGCGATCTTGATATGGCAGCGGCGGTAGGGCGGGCGCGTCGAGCACAGCCCGGCTGGAACTCCCTCGGGATCCGCCGCCGGGTCGAGGCCATCAGGAAATTCCAGAGTCTCCTCCATGAAAACAAGTCTAAGCTCGCGCGCCTGATTGCCGAGGAGGCGGGCAAACCCTATGTCGAAGCGTTAACCACGGAAGTCATGGTCGTGCTCGACGCTGCCCGCTTTCTGATCGAAAACGCTTTTGCCGTGCTGCGCGACAGGCCGCTTCCGCACGGGAGTCCAGTTGCTAAGACGAAAGCCGGCAGGGTCCTGCAGGAACCTTACGGGGTGATCGGAATTATTTCTCCCTGGAATTATCCCTTTTCGATTCCCGCGACCCAGGCTCTTTCAGCCCTGGTGGCCGGGAATGCGGTTGTGCTGAAACCGTCCGAATTCACCTCCTTATGTGCATTCGAATTCCGATCGCTCGTCGATCGTGCCGGCCTGTTGAAAGATGCTCTCCAGGTTGTCGTGGGAGATGGGGCAACCGGAGCCGCGCTCAGCAATTCGGAAATCGACAAAATTGTATTTACGGGGAGCGTTCAGACCGGGAAGCGGGTTGCCCAAGCCGCCGCCGCCCGCTTGCTTCCCGTCTTACTCGAGTTGGGCGGGAAAGATCCCATGCTGGTGCTTGCCGACGCGGACCTTGACGTGGCTTCGAGTGGCGCGATTTGGGGCGCCTTCATGAATGCGGGACAAACATGCCTCTCGGTCGAGCGCTGCTACGTGGATCACGGAATCTACGATCGGTTTGTTCGGGCTTGCGGCGAAAAAGCACGGAGTTTGCGGGTTGGGAGCGGGTTGGATCCGGAAACGGATGTTGGTCCACTTATCCATGAAGGTCAGCTGCGCCTGGTCGAAGCACACGTCGAGGAGGCCAAGGCGCATGGCGCTCGTGTGGTAGAAGGTGGAAAACGCCTGCCGGAGCTGGGACCGAACTTTTATGCACCTACGGTATTGGCCGACGTAACCCATTCCATGCGGATCATGCGCGAGGAAACATTCGGGCCGGTGCTGCCGGTCATGTCGTTCGCCACGGAAGAAGAGGCGATACGCCTGGCCAACGATTCCGAATATGGCCTGGCAGCCAGCGTATGGACCACCAATCCTAGACGCGGGGAAAGAATCGCCTCGCAGATTTCCGCCGGCACTGTCATGGTGAATGACGTGGTCAGTTGCTTTGGCATCAGCGAAGCCCCTCATGGCGGCGTGAAGGCCAGCGGAATCGGACGTACCCATGGCAGTCTTGGTTTGCAGGAGATGGTACGCGTCAAGTACGTCGACTCTGACCGCCTGCCTTTCATGAAGAAAGTTTGGTGGTATCGTTATGGGGCGGAGTTCGCGGGGTCCATGGAGCGTTTCTTGGACCTGATGTTCGCGCGCCGCCGGCTTGAGCGATTAGGCGCGGCACTTGGATCAGGAGGCCTGCTGAGGCGGAAGCGACAGCTCTAACCCGGTCGCGGGTTCCCCAGCTCCAGGGGCTTAGGCCGATCCGCGGGTTCGATTTCCGCCCAGCCAATCGACAACGAACAGGGGGAGCTTTTCCGATGACTTCCGCTGATGGCAAACGCGAGATGCTGCGTCACACCTTAGCTACCGTGGCGTACCGCGGAGGCAAGGCATTACGGGGCGCGCCGCCGGATTTTGCTGAATACCGGGTCGCACAAGGGACCCGCTGTCCTATCGAAATCCTGGCCCACATCTCGGATCTTATGGATTGGGCGCTCTCCATCGCGCAAGGACAGCAGAAATGGAACGATACCCGGGCCGCGGTTTGGGATGGTGAAGTCGAGCGGTTTTTCACCGCCATGAAGAGGTTCGATGATTTTCTGGCGTCCGATACCCGCTTGCAAGCGGATCCCGAAAAACTATTCCAGGGACCCATGGCCGATGCTCTGACCCACGTGGGCCAGCTTTCGATGCTGCGTCGTTTAGCAGGCTCGCCGGTGCGCGGCGAAAACTACCTCACAGCCGAAATCCAGTCCGGGCGCGTGGGACCTCGACAAAGCTCCCCCAAGCAGGAATTCAGTTAGCGGAGGGCTTTCTCAGCAAACTTGCGGCAGGGGCGGGATGGTTCCTCGCCGCGCTTCCTAGCTGGGCCGCGCTTGGCGGTGCTAGTGGGCAGGGAATTCGTTCGGTTAGAATGTAAGTGAAACGGCTTCTGGCCATGTGACGAGGACAATCTTGCCCACTACGCGAGCGACAGCAGAACCTGAACAACTGCCCAATCATAAAGTTAAATTGAAGAAGGTCGGACAACGCTCCTGCAACGAAAAAGACGCCAAGGGCAAGTTTTGTGGTGGCCACCTTAAGCGCTGGTACTACATGGCGGACGCGCTCGAGCAGGAGTGCGGTGATCTGGCGCGAACCTGGGGCAGGAACCAGGAAGTGTATCGCTGCGAGCACTGCAAGACTCTTTACCTTCCTAATCCGGAGGATGTGGGCGGAAACGTGGCGGGCCAGGGACAGATTTCGGTATTCGGTTTAACATTGCCGCCGAAGCAATAGTTGACGAGCGCCGCCGAATCGCTGATGTTAGATGAAGGCTTCCGATCTGATCTACGACTGGAATCAGCTGTATCCGGCTTCGCTCAAGCCCCCGGGGCCGGTGCTGCTCAATGATGAGACCCTGCGCGACGGCCTCCAGTCGCCTTCTGTGAGCGATCCTCCCATCCAGAAAAAAATCGAAATTCTTCACCTGATGGGAGCACTCGGCATTCATTCGCTCGATTTGGGCTTGCCGGGAGCCGGACCACGCGCGGTCGAACATGTCGAGGCATTGGCGGGCGAGATTGTCCGCAATAAGCTGAACATTCGCGCCAACTGCGCCGCTCGTACCCATGAGAATGACATCCGCCCGATCGCCGAGATTGTGCAACGCACCGGGCTGCCGATCGAGGCAGCTACGTTCCTCGGTTCCAGCCCGATTCGCCGTTACACCGAGGGTTGGACGGATGAATTCCTTTTGAAGACCACGGAAAAAGCGGTTAAGTGCGCAATCGGGATGGGGCTTGAGGTCATGTACGTGACCGAAGACACCACGCGCTGCGATCCCGAGACGGTTAAGCGTCTGTACAGTACGGCGATCAATTGCGGCGCGCGTTCCATCGTGATTTGCGATACCGCCGGCCACGCAACCCCGATGGGAACCTTTGCCCTGGTGCGATTTGTAAAGGAAGAAGTGCTCAAGCCCTCAGGGGCAGACGTGCGCATCGACTGGCATGGCCATTGCGACCGCGGCCTGGCCATCGCCAATTCGCTGGCGGCGCTGGCAGCGGGGGCGGTGTGCGTGCACGGTACAGCGCTGGGCATCGGCGAGCGGGTCGGCAACACACAAATGGATCTGATGATCGTCAACCTGAAACTTATGGGAATCGCGCCCTGGGCGAGTCAGGAGGTCAGCAAGTTAAAGGAATATTGTCGGGCCGTCTCGGAGGCCACCGGCGTACCCATACCGGTAAATTATCCCGTGCTGGGCGAGGACGCTTTCCGAACGGCTACGGGGGTGCATGCCGCAGCCCTCATCAAGGCGTTCAAGAAGAATGATGTCGAACTGGCCGATGCGGTGTATTCCGGCGTACCCTCGCACCTATTCGGGTTGGAACAGGTAATCGATATCGGCCCCATGAGCGGCAAATCCAATGTCGTGTTCTGGCTGGAACGGCATGGTTTGCCGGCAGAGGAAAGGTCCGTGGAACGCGTCTACCGGAAGGCTAAGGCCTCCGATCACACCCTCACTGAGGAAGAAATCCTGGAGTGTGTACAGGGTCAGCCACAGTAAGTCTCGATTCCGGCGCCATCAAGAGATTGCCGCGAATCCCTCTCTAATCATAGTAGTTCCGCACCCAGCGATGCCGCTGGACTGTCTTCAGTAGCGCTGGGGGGAGCGGCCCGGCCTCGGAAGCTCGGACGTTTCCAGCTACATGCGCGGCCCTGCGCATTCCCGGGATCACGGTCGAGACTGCGGGGTGGCTCAAACAGAAGCGAAGTGCCTCGCGAGGCAGCTCGTCCAGTGTCATACCGGTATCGTCGAGCAGTTTCTCAAGGTGATCCCAGACTTGCTGCTTGCGTTCGCCACCAAAATACTGGTTGCGGAAATCTCCTGCGGGGAACTCCGTGTCGGGGCGAATCTTGCCGGTCAGGCTGCCCTCGTCGAAAGGCACGCGCGCCAGCACCCCGATTTTGTTCTTCTGGCAATAGGGTAAGAGTTCGTCGTCGGGCGATTGGTCAAACATGTTGTAGATCACCTGCACGGTATCGACCAGGCCTGTGGCCAGTGCCTTGAGAGAATTGCCGGGCTCATGGTCATTGATGGAGATGCCGATGAACCGCGCCTTGCCGGATTGACGGATTTCGTGGACCAGGGACTGCCATTCCTGCTGGTTCGCCCATTCGTCGTTCCACACATGGAATTGATAAAGATCGACCGTATCGCGGCCCAGGTTTTTCAAGGTTTCCTCGAGGCAAGTCAAAACGTACTTTCGGGGGAAGACGTCGGCGAATTTGGAGCCAGGCTGCGCGGGCCAAATGCGGTTCTTGGGAGGCACCTTGCTGGCAATGACAATGTCATTGGAATTTCCGAAGGTGCGCTTCAGCAGCCGCTCACTGTGACCCTCACCATAGGCCAGAGCTGTATCAAAGAAATTTATGCCCGCATCACGCGCGGCGTGGAGAGATTGGAGCGACAACTCATCCTCGGCACCGACCCATTCACTCTGTCCAATGCCCCAGGCACCATAACCGATTTCACTAACTTCGAATCCCGTACTGCCCAGCTGGCGACGTTTCATGGGTTTACCTCGGCTTTCCATGGTCCGGCCTCGATGGGCTGTTAGTCAAATCACCAGTGCTCATGGAAACTCCCTGCCGCCAGCCGCCGGTTTCAAAAGGCGTAATATGGAAAGTCGATGGCCCACGCATCACGTCCGGAAGCCGGCATCTTCGCCGATCTCGACGAGGAGATTCGAAACCTGGCGGCGATGCCCACGGTGCGCTCCGCCTATGCCTGGTTTCTGTCGGGAGAAGCGCAACTGGTGAGTTGGCAACTCGAGCTGGCGCGAATTCCGGCGCCGCCCTTCGGAGAGCAGGCACGCAGCGAGTGGCTGTTAGAACGCTTCCTCGAACACGGTCTCGAAGACGTGCATGCTGATGAAGTCGGAAACGTCTTCGGGGTGCGGCCGGGAGTCACCGATAAGCTTGTGGCTGTCAGTGCGCACATGGATACGGTTTTTCCGGCCGGAACTCCCTTGAACGTGTGCCGGCGGGGGGCTCGACTTTATGGCCCGGGAGTGTCCGACAATGGGGCGGGTCTGGCGGCTCTACTGGGGCTCGCCTCTGCTTTGGGGAAGGTGCGCATTCAAACCTCGGCTCCGATTCTGTTTATCGCAAACGTGGGGGAAGAGGGAGAAGGCGATCTGCGCGGCATGCGGCATATTTTTTCCGACCGCCGCTGGTTGGATTCGATCGCCTACCACGTGGTTCTCGACGGAGCCGGAAACGACACGATCGTGACCGAGGCCCTCGGGAGCCGAAGATTTGAAGTCATAGTCCGCGGCCCCGGCGGACACTCGTGGAGCGATTTTGGAGCGCCTAACCCCATTGTCGCGCTGGCACGTGCCGTGGCGGGATTCGCACAGGTGCCGATACCAATTTCCCCCAAAACTACCTGCAACATCGGCGTCATTCGCGGGGGGACCTCGGTCAACTCGATTCCCGAGTCGGCCAGCATGCGAGTGGATATTCGTTCGACCTCTTCCCGCGAAATCGAAGCTCTCGAGCGCGCTATGCGAATGGCTCTGGATCGGGCGGTGGAGGAGGAGTCAGGCGCCGCCGAAGCGCGCAGTTCGGGTCCCAGGCGGCTCCCGGATCTGAGCACGGAAATCGTGGTGATCGGAAATCGGCCGGGAGGCGAGTTGCCTAGAGGGTCACGCATCCTCGAGGTGATTCGGGCCGTAGATGCCCAGCTGGGGAACGCCGCACAAGTGCTGCGTGCCTCCACCGACGCCAACATCCCGCTCTCGCTCGGGCGCGAAGCGATAGCCATCGGCGGCGGCGGCGCCGGCGGCGGTGTGCATACTTTGCAGGAGTGGTTTGATTCGACGGGGCGCGATCTAGGCCTCAGGCGCATTCTCCTGCTGGTTTTGGCGTTGGCGGGGCTGAGCCAGTGAGGATTTGGTCCGCCCCATCGGTTGCGGGCTTTCTGGTTCTTTCCGATTTGGCCGCTGGCTTCCACCCCGCCTAGGTTGTTAGGCCGCGACTACGGCCATAATTGCCTCACGGCCGTGCTGTTCCATGCTGTGCAATAATCGGGAAAAGACACCGTGACATTTCAGCAACTACTGGACGGAGCCGAAGTGTTGTCGCAAACAGGCGACGCCGGTGTTGCGGGGCTGGAGTACGATTCCCGGCGAATAGAAGCTGGAGATGCTTTTGTAGCGATTCGCGGCGAGATCAGCGACGGCAACCAGTATATCGACGCCGCCATTGCCCGGGGTGCGGTGGCGGTCGTGACCGATTCGGTTTTGGAAAAGGCGCGGCCGGGTGTTGCCTGGGCACAGGTGAGGCACGTGCGGCGTGCGCTGGCTTCGATGAGTGGCAACCTCTACAAGCGACCGGCGGAGAAGCTGGCGGTCAGCGGCATCACCGGGACAAACGGAAAGAGCACGACTGCACTGCTGCTGGAATCGATTTTCGAGTCAGCCGGAAAAAAAACTGGCCTCGTCGGAACCATTGAGTATCACGTGGCTGGCCGGCGTCTGCCCGCCCCCCATACCACTCCTGAATCGCTCGAACTGAATCGCCTTCTAGCCGAAGCACTGCGCCATGGGGTGACGGAAGTGGTGGTGGAAGTTTCCTCGCATGCCCTGGCGCAACAGCGGGTATTTGCGATCAGGTTTGATGTGGCCGTCTTCACGAATTTAACGCGCGATCATCTCGACTATCACAAAACCATGGAGGAATATTTCGCGGCGAAAGAAACTCTGTTTGTGGGCTCGGGAACCCGAGCGCCTCGGGTAGCGGTGCTCAATGAGGACGATGAGAGCGGGCAAAAACTGGTGAAGGTAAGTAAGTCCGAGGGATCACAGGTTCTTACCTATGGCTGGTCGCGGGGGGATTTTCGTGCCGAGAAAATTGGAATCACTCTCGCTGGAACGCGCTTCGATCTGGTAACCCCGGAGGAGACAATTCCCCTCTGGTCCCCCCTCATCGGGAAAGTAAATCTGTACAACATACTGGCGGCAGCCGCAGCGGCTTATGCGCGTGGTTCGAAGGGGAAGGCGATCGAGCAGGGAATCGCGAGCCTCAAGCGCGTTCCCGGACGTTTCGAGCGGGTTGATTGCGGACAGCCGTTTACGGTGGTTGTGGATTATGCCCACACCGATGATGCCCTCTCGAATCTGACGGCCTTGGCCCGGGAATTCGTTTCCCAGGCCGGGCCGCCAGGAAGGGTTATCACTCTGTTCGGCTGCGGTGGGGATCGCGACCGCGCCAAGCGTCCCCTCATGGGCCAGGCGGCGGGATACGGCAGTGATTTCGTTGTCCTTACTTCCGATAATCCGCGCGGCGAAGATCCGCGCACCATCATCAACGATGCCTTGGTTGGCCTCGAAAGGACAGGAACCGAGTACACCGTCGAGCCCGACCGGAGAGCCGCAATCTCGATTGCCATTGCCGAGGCCAAGGCTGGAGACATTGTGCTGATTGCCGGCAAGGGGCACGAGAAAATTCAGATCTGCCGCGCGGGCCCGGTTCCATTCGATGATGTTCAGGTTGCGTGCGAGGTTCTCGCCCACGCCGGATACGACAGTGCGACTGCGGCAAGCGGGAGGCATCATTCATGAACTTGCCGTTGGGAAAAATTGCCGAGCTGATTTCGGCGGCGGGAAAATTCGAGCGGGTGCAGGTAGTACGCGGGTACTCCATTGACTCGCGAACTGTTCGCCCGCAGGAACTGTTCTTGGCAGTCCGCGGCGAGAGGCTCGACGGCCACGACTACGTCGAGAGTGCACTGGAAAAGGGTGCTGTAGCGGCGGTTGTCGAGAGCCGGCAGCTCTCCCGCTATTCCAGCAAGTCGCCATTGCTCGCCGTCGACGACACTCTCGTCGCTCTGCAAACTCTGGCGGCGGGCATCCGACAGATCTGGGGCAAGCCGCTGGTCGGCATCACCGGCTCAGCTGGAAAAACAACCACGAAAGAAGCCATCGCCCACCTGCTCGCCAGCAAGTATCGGATCTTGAAGTCCGAGGGCAACTTCAATAATCACTTCGGCTTACCACTGATGTTGTTGCATCTGGAAGCGGAGCACGATCTGGCGGTCATGGAAATGGGCATGTCGCACCTCGGCGAGATCAAGCGCCTGGCGGCGATTGCACAGCCCCAGATCGGAGTGGTCACCTGCGTGGCGCCGGTTCACCTGGAATTCTTTGATTCGGTTGCCACGATTGCGCGGGCGAAATATGAACTGATCGAGTCTTTGCCGAAGCGAGGAACTGCCGTTCTCAACTTCGATGACGATTACGTCTCCGAATTCGGGCGCGACTTTCACGGCCGAATCGTGATGTTCGGGTTTCATCCTGGCGCTGATGTGCGTGCCGAAAACATTCACGCGCGTGGCGCCGAGGGTTCAGAATTCGACTTGATTCTGGCTGATGGCGCGCGGGAACGCGTCCGACTGCCTCTTGTGGGCCAGCATAACATCGGCAACGCGCTGGCCGCGGTCGGGGTGGCGCTTGAGTGCGGTCTCCGCTTGTCGCAGGCAGCCTCCGCCCTGTCCTCTCTTGCTCCACCGGATAAACGCGGACAGATAATCCAACTGGGCGACACCTACGTGATCAACGATTGCTACAATTCGAATCCGCAAGCCCTAGACGCGATGGTGGAAGCGCTGGCGGCGATGCCGGCACGACGCCGGATCGTGGTCGCCGGCGAGATGCTGGAGCTGGGCCCCGGCGGCGTCGATCTGCATCGCCGCTCCGGACACCACATCGCAAAACGCGGAATTGACGTCCTCGTCGGTGTGCGTGGCCTGGCGAAGGCAATGGTCGATGCGGCGCGCGCGGATGGAGTTCGAGCAGAATTCGTCGACTCGCCTGAGGAAGCAGGCGAATGGCTGGCCCGCCAGACCGAAACCGGTGATGTTGTGCTGCTGAAGGCTTCCCGCGGGGTGATGCTGGAACGGGCGCTGGAGACATGGAAGTCCGAGCAGCTTAAGGCGGGCCCAGGTCGGGAATAAGGACGGAGGCGCATTGCTCTATTGGTTGTTGTATCTGAAGCTCTACCATTATTTCCCGCCTTTTCGGATTTTTCGCTATCTTACATTCCGCACCGCCTTTGCCAGTCTCACGGCGTTGTTCACGGGGCTGGTTATCGGGCCGTTGGTAATCGATCGCCTCCGCGAATTTCAAATCGGCCAGTACATCCGCGACGAGGGGCCCAAGGCGCATCAGAGAAAAGCAGGCACGCCAACCATGGGGGGGCTGCTGATCGCAATTGCCATCGTTGTGCCCACGGTTTTGTGGGCGGACCTCACCAACCGGTTTGTCTGGATCGCAGTTCTCTCGACGTGTGCCTTTGCAGGAATCGGCTTTGCCGATGACTATCTGAAAACCGTCCATCGCCGGAACCTCGGTTTAACGGGCCGCACTAAAATGGCGCTGCAAATTACCACGAGCGTTCTGATTGCCATTACGCTGATCGCCATGCAGGCGCACGGCCTGTATTCGACCAAGCTCATTGTTCCGTTCTTCAAGCATTTTCGCCCGGATCTGGTGATCGAAACCTGGCTCAATCATCATGAGCTTTGGCCGCTGGCCTTTATGCCCTTCATCGCGTTTGTGGTGCTCGTCATCGTAGCTACCAGCAACGCGGTAAATCTTACCGACGGGCTGGATGGGCTGGCCATTGGATGCACCGTCATCGCGGCGGGAGCATTGGCCGTACTTACCTACGTGAGCGGGCATGCCGTTTTCGCCGGTTATCTGGAATTGCAGCGCATGCCGCAGGTGGGCGAACTGACGATTTTTTGCGGAGCCATGGTGGGCTCGGCAATTGGATTTTTATGGTACAACGCGCACCCGGCGGAAGTGTTCATGGGTGATGTAGGCTCCCTGGCGCTGGGCGGCGCGATTGGCACGGTTGCGGTGATCATCAAGCAGGAGCTACTGTTACCGTTTATCGGCGGGGTATTCGTGATTGAGGCGGTGTCGGTGATCCTGCAGGTGGGATCGTACAAACTTCGCAGGAAGCGCATTTTTAAAATGGCGCCGCTCCACCATCACTTCGAGTTGCTCGGTTGGTCCGAGTCGAAGATCATCGTGCGATTCTGGATCGCTTCGCTGGTTTTTGCGCTATTTGCTCTCACCACCCTCAAGTTACGATGATAGGCATCCCGATGAAACAGGCAGAGACACCGGGTGCCTGAGAAGGGCTTCGAGTTTGGCAAACCCTCCCCTCTGGTGGGAGCCGGGTCACGGCTGATGGCAAAGAGCCTGCCATGGATCTGAACGGCAAACGCGTACTGGTCGTCGGGCTGGGGAGGTCCGGCTTCGCCTCGGCCTTATTTCTGAAATCACGCGGCGCGCGCGTGACGGTTTCCGATGCCAAGGCCGAGGATGAATTGCGCGACCAGATTCCCGTGCTGCTCGACCAGGGAATCACGGTCGAGACCGGAGGCCACGGCGAGCGCACCTTCCGGGGACAGGATTTGATCGTGGTTAGCCCGGGAGTGCCGGTCGGGGAGCCGCCGTTGGCGCAGGCACGCGCGCAGGGCGAAACCGTCATTGGCGAAATTGAATTGGCCGCGCAGTTCCTTGCCGGCCCGATCATTGCTATCACCGGTTCGAATGGAAAGACCACGACAACCGCTCTGACTGGCGAGATCATCAAGGCGGGTGGATTTCCCACCCTGGTTGGTGGCAATATCGGGACGCCGGCAATCTCGCTTGTCGCCGAAGCCAGCCCGCAGACGGTCACGGTGCTTGAAGTCTCCAGCTTCCAGCTGGAAACCACTCAGACCTTTCGGCCCAGAATTGCCGTGGTTCTGAACGTTACTCCCGACCATCTTGATCGTCATGGCACGTTCCAGCGGTATGTGGAGGCAAAGGCGCGGATTTTCGAGAATCAGCAGCCGAGCGACTTCGCCGTGCTGAACGCTGACGATTCCACCTGCCGGGAGATTGCGGCTAGAACCAAGGCCGAAGTCTACTGGTTCAGCCGCAAACAAGAGGTGAGCCGCGGAACCAGCCTTGGCGAGCATCAGATTCTCTTCCGCGACTCAAACCGGGTATCGAGCCTCATGCCATTTTCCGAGATACCGCTCAAAGGCAAACACAACCTTGAGAACGTACTGGCGGCAGCGTGCGCGGGAGTGCTTATGGGTTCCTGTCCCGACGATATCAGGACCGCGGTTGCCCGATTCAAGGCGGTTGAGCACCGGCTGGAGCATGTTGCCACCATACGCGGCGTCGAATACTTCAATGATTCGAAGGCCACCAACGTCGACGCCACCATCAAGGCTCTCGAATCGTTTCCCGCGAATATTCACCTCATCGTTGGCGGTAAGGATAAAGGCAGCGATTACACCAGATTGAATGGCCTCGTCAGAGAGCGCGTCAAAAAGGTCTACACCATCGGGTCCTCTGCCGCGAAGATTGAGTCCGACATTGCGGGCGCGGCCGAGATCGTGCACGCCGAAACTCTGGAACTGGCGCTCAGGCGTGCTGCCGGCGCGGCCCTTCCCGGCGATGTTGTTCTACTCGCTCCGGCCTGCGCCAGCTTCGATCAATTCAAAAGCTACGAGCATCGCGGGCGCGTCTTCAAGGATGCTGTTCGTCTGCTTGCCGAACAGGCCAGGAGTGAGGACGGGGTCGGCAATGAACAGGCAGAATCCTGGGAATCAAACCGGTAAATCGTTCAGCAAAATTCACCACACAAACATGCGGCTTGGCACTCTCTCCATGATGAAATGAGGGTTCCATGGCGAAGCGCATCAGTGTCGACCGCTGGCTGTTTACCGTGACCCTCGTGCTGGTGTTCATCGGCTTGATCATGGTGTTCAGCGCCTCGGCGGTGATGGCCAAGGAGCGGTATGGTTCTCCCTACACCTTCCTGGTGCGACAGGCGGCGTGGGCAGCGGCAGGCATGCTGGCCATGCTGGTCGGAATGAAAATCGATTACCGGCGCTACAAGCACCCTGCCTTCGTCTATTCACTGCTGGGCG
This sequence comes from Terriglobales bacterium, assembly GCA_051986135.1. Classification (GTDB taxonomy): domain Bacteria; phylum Acidobacteriota; class Terriglobia; order Terriglobales; family Acidobacteriaceae; genus Gp1-AA122. Next base: position 35,389 of record JBPYDQ010001141.1, read on the forward strand.
CAACCACGCTGCTGTTGATTTCGGTATTCTTCCTCGATCGGGCGCATAATACGCATCGCTGGATTCATTGGGGCGCCTTCTCTTTCCAGCCATCGGAACTGGCCAAGCCCGCCCTCATCTTTTTCCTGGCGTATTTCCTCGAGAGCCGAACAAAATCCATGGAGGATTGGCGGAATACGCTGTTGCCGGCAATTGTTCCGACTCTGGTCTTTGTGGGCCTCATTGTCTTTCAGCCTGACTTGGGGACAGCCATGGCCTGTGCCGCCCTAACGGTTTCGATTCTTTTTGTTGCCGGCCTCGAATTGCGCTACTTCGGGTATGCATTTCTAGCCAGCGTGCCTCCACTGTACCTGCTCGTTTTCCACGTAAGCTATCGTCGCGACCGGATTCTGGCATTTCTGAATCCCTATGCCGATCCGCAGAAAACCGGGTTCCACATTATTCAGTCCATGATCGCGGTCAGCACGGGCGGCATCACCGGGCTGGGCTTAATGGAAGGCAAACAAAAGCTGTTCTATCTTCCCGAACCGCACACGGATTTTATCTATGCGGTCACGGCCGAAGAATTCGGTCTGCTCGGAGCAATGTTCGTTGCTGTACTGTTCGTCGTATTCCTGTGGCGCGGCCTGCGGGCCGCGGTCAAAACCGAGGACATCTTTGGGCGCTACGTCGCGATAGGCATTACCACCATGGTGGTGCTGCAGGCCTCGATCAACATCAGCGTGGTTCTTGGAATGATGCCCACCAAGGGCATCCCCCTACCCCTGGTCTCCTATGGGGGATCTTCCTTGTTCGTTACGTTGGCATCGACAGGCGTGTTGCTCAACGTTACCCGCCAGGTGGACTGAATTCGAGCCATCCGGTGTCAGGTTACCTTGGACGCGGACCGTGACCGGCTGAATACGGGCAGCCCCTCGGTCCCTGCTATAGTTTTCAGCCATGCGAGCCATCCTGGCGGGCGGTGGAACTGGCGGACACGTCATTCCGGCGTTGGCCATCGCGCAGGCGCTGGCCGAGAGGTATCGCGCTCGCATTCTGTTCATCGGAACGGCCCGAGGTATTGAGAATCGTCTGGTACCGGCAGCCGGCTTTCCGCTCCGCTTGGTCGAGGTCGGTGCATTAAAGAACGTCAGCCTGGCGACGCGGGCGAAGACCGCTTTCTATCTGCCGCGCGCCATTTGGGCGTCGGCGAGAATCGTGTCGGCCTACCGCCCGGATGTGATGATTGGGGTTGGCGGCTACGCGTCGGGACCGGCCATGCTGGCTGCCGCCCTGGGCGGTGTTCCCATCCTGGCCTTCGAGCCGAACGTGGTTCCCGGATTGGCCAACCGCTTGGTTGCCCCTCTGGCATCGGCAGCTGCGGTGCACTTTGAAGAAACTGGCAGATACTTCCGCCGATTCAACGTTACCGGGGTTCCCGTAAGACGAGCATTTTCGGAAATTGGGCAGAGGACCGAAAATCGTCATCCGACCTTGCTAGTCTTTGGCGGAAGTCAGGGAGCGCATGCGATCAACCAGGTTTTGATTTCGTCTTTAACCGCTCTCGAGGCCGCAGTTCCCGGCATTCACATCATCCATCAGACCGGAGAACTCGACTATAATGAGGCCCAAGCAGCTTATCTCGCGGCCGGTGGTTCGGCAGAAGTTTATCCCTTTATAGATGATATGCCGGCAACGTTTGCGCGTGCCGATCTGCTCCTGTGCCGCTCGGGCGCGAGCACGGTTGCCGAGGTCATGGCCGCCGCTAAACCAGCTATCTTTATTCCGTTCCCGCGTGCGGCCGACGATCACCAGAAGCGCAATGCCCAGGCACTAGAACGAGCGGGAGCAGCCGTTATGATCGAGGAAAAGCAGCTGACCGGCGATTCTCTGGTGGAGGTGGTGAGAGCCTTGTTGCTCGAACCCATGCGGCGGATGAAAATGGCGCAAGCGGCGCACAAATTCGCCCATCCCGAGGCGGCGGCTGAAATTGCCGACATGGCCGCTGCAATAGCCGGGCTGAAAACAGCGGCCGGTGACGAAGGAGCTTCAGGGATTTAAACCCGATCGGAGTAAGCCCGAGGCCGGGAATTTATGTTTGCAAAGATTCAACGTGTTCATTTTGTGGGGATTGGCGGGATCGGCATGAGCGGGATTGCCGAGGTGCTGCTGAATCTCGGCTACAAAGTCTCCGGCTCTGATCTGAAAGCCTCGCCCCTGACCGAGCGGCTTGCCGGCCTGGGTGCGGTTATTTTCGAAGGGCACAAGGCGGAAAGCGTTGCCGGCGCCGAGGTGGTGGTTACCAGTTCGGCGATAGCTCCAGACAATCCCGAGGTGGAGGAAGCGCGTCGGCAGCGCGTGCCGGTGATCAGGCGGGCGGAGATGCTGGCAGAGTTGATGCGTCTGAAATACGGCATCGCCATTGCTGGCACGCATGGCAAAACCACGACCACATCGATGATCGCGGCTGTTCTGGCGGCCGGTGGTCTGGATCCGACCGTGGTGGTCGGCGGTCGTGTCGACTCCATGGGGTCGAATGCACGGTTGGGGAAATCCCATTACCTGGTAGCCGAAGCGGACGAGAGTGACCGCTCGTTCCTCAAGCTCTCGCCTATTTTGGCGGTGGTCACCAATATCGACCGCGAACACATGGACTGTTATCGCAATATGCGGGACGTGAAGAGGGCTTTCCTCGAGTTCATGGACGGCGTGCCTTTCTACGGCATGGTAGTGGCTTGCAACGACGATCCCGTGCTGCAGAAAATCATGCCTCAAGTAAAGAGGAGAATCGTCACCTACGGCACCCGTCGGGGCTCAGACTTTCAGATCAGCATAGGCCGGCCCGAGTCGAGCTCCGGCCCTCACCGTCCCTCGAGTCGCTTCCAGGTCCGATTTGGCCAGCGCGACTTGGGCGAGTTCACCTTACATGTGCCCGGCGCTCACAACGTGTTGAATGCGACGGCATCGATTGCGGTTGGTGTTGGGCTGGACATGGCGGTCGATGAAATCCGTGCTGCCTTGGACAGCTTCGGCGGCGTGGATCGCCGCTTTCAATTGCGCGGCCAGGCTTGTGGCATTACAGTTGCCGACGATTACGGTCACCATCCCACCGAGATCAAGGCGACGTTGGCCGCCGCCCGGCAATGCGGCTATCGAAAGATTCATGTTGTTTTTCAGCCGCACCGCTATACCCGCACCCGCGACCTTTTTGATCGGTTCGCGACCGCATTCGGTGATGCAGACACGCTTCTAATGCTCGATATCTTCGCTGCCAGCGAGCCGCCGATCGAGGGAGTCACGGCCGAGCATCTGGCCGACCAGATTCGCCGCGCAGGTCATCGGGCAGTTCGCTATGTCTCCTCCTTCGCTGAAGCCGCAGAGGCTGCCAGTTTGAGCGCAAAGGAGGGAGATCTCGTCTTCACTTTAGGGGCTGGCAACGTCCACCAGGTCGGACCAATGATTCTGGATAAAATCCAGGCAAGACGGCCGGTCGCGGCGGGTACGTAGGACCGGCTTTCCGGCAGACAAAAAACTGAAACAAAACCTCCCACCATTCCGTAACAGCAGTTGTTGACGAAATTAATGTCTCCCCGTCCAAGCTAGTGTTAGGCAAGGAGCAGCGTATGACGGCGAAAGCGTGGTACTGGACAGGTTTAGGGGTATTGGCCCTGTCAATGGCCTCTTCGGGCACAGGACGTTTGTGGATGGAGAGGGTGTCGGGAATGACTGACCAGCTATGCGCCAAGGCTCTCCCCTATGTGGCCATGACGGAGATCGCTCTGGGGCGCACCAAGGCTGGCATAGACCATATGGAGTCCGCCCGGGCGCGCGTAGAGGAGCAACGAGCTCGGGTCGCGGCCGCTCAGGCCCGGATCGACGCCAATAGCGCTCGCCTCGAGGCTCTAAGCGCTGGGCGCAAGTTCAGGCGTATGAATGTGTTCGCGGATTATTCTGACATGTCCGGCAGCGTGATCGAGGTTCCCAGCGTCCGGATAAGCCAAGACAAGATCCTGGTGCAAGGTCCGACCGGAATGGTGGTTTGTCCGCGCCTGCGGATGAAAACGCCGCTCGTAGCTGTTCCTGCGCCGCCGGTTTCCATCATGCAAGATCCGATCTAGGTTTTGGCTGCGTGGCATCTCTGCGCGGCCGATTTGTGTCCTTCCCAGCCGACTCGAACCAAAATTCTCTATGTTCCACAGCGTAAAAGCAGTTATAGTGTTTGCGCTGGCGATTCACTGACGACAATTGACCTCGATTGATGGCGCGGAAAGGCAGTGCGACCATCTCGCAGGAAGATTTGTACACATCGGTGGACGAGGCGGCGCGTCCCGATCTCGACGACACACGCCTGGTCAATCTGGATGTGGACGAAGAGTCGCCTTTCTTGCGCGGCCAGAAACGGGTTTCCGTGCGCCGCGGTCCTCTCCCGCAAAAAACGGCTCATCGCCTCGTGGGCATCGTGACAGCCCTGGCCATTGCCGCAGCCGCCGGCATGGCAATCCGCGCGATTTACCGCTACAGCGAGCACTCCTGGCGCTTCCGTATTGATTCGAGCGAAGACATTCGAATTTCGGGAACTCATAACGTGAGTCATGCGCAGGTCCTGGAAATTTTTGGAGCAGACATCGGACGCAACATCTTTTTTGTTCCGCTGGCACAACGTAAGGCGCAGCTGGAACAGGTTCCATGGGTTGGATCGGCCAGCGTTATGCGCTTTGTTCCGAATCACATAAACGTCGAGATCCAGGAGAGGACGCCGGTAGCCTTTGCCCACATAGGTTCTCACATTTCACTAATCGACGCCTCTGGAGTACTGATGGAGTTGCCGCTAGTCAACCGGAGAAAGTATTCGTTTCCGGTAATTTTGGGAATGAGCGCTGCTGAGCCGATTTCGACGCGCGCGGGCCGCATGAAACTTTATAGCGATCTGGTCCGGCAGCTCGATTCGGGCGGCGGCCACTATTCCGAGGATTTGAGTGAGGTTGATTTGTCGGATCCCGACGATGTCAAGGTAGTAGCCAACGATTCTCAAGGGGCGGTGCTGGTGCACTTGGGATCATCCCATTTTCTGGAACGCTACAAAGTCTATGTCGCCCACCTTGAAGAATGGAGGCAACAGTTCAATCCCATCGAGTCGGTCGACCTTCGCTACGACCGGCAGATCATTGTGAATCCTGATTTGCGAGGGTCACCGGCGTCCACAAGAGTAGCCATGTCGGCCCGGGTTGGGCCGGCAGCGCTCGTCGCCCGTGGGGCGAAGACCAAGCCGGCGATTGGCCCTGCTCGGGTACCCAGATCTCGGGCTGCGAAGAAAATCGCCCATCTTGCCAAGAGGCATGGGACAAGGCCCCAGAGCGATGGGCGCTCAACCCCTAAGGCGATTCCACACTCGGTGGTGGTAGCGGCACCTCCTCGGCCAGGGGCACAAACCACCAGCGTGACCTCGAATCCGGGCAGCGATTCCACAAACACCAAAAAGAAACCGAGCCCCGCCATCAGCAAAGATCCAGGGGCGCAGTGAACATGGCGAACCCGAGCGAGCAGTTATTGATTGCCATCGATGTGGGAAGCGCCAAAACCTGTGTCCTGGTAGCGGAGGCTACGGACAATGGATTGCGCTACCGCGGACACGGAATCGCACCGTCGCGGGGTTCGCGTAAGGGTGTCATTGTTGAGCTGGACAAAGCAGTGGCGGCGATCCAGGTGGCGGTGGAACAGGCCGAGGATGCCGCAGGGGTGCCCATCGAGCACGCCACGGTGGGCATCGCCGGATCCCATATGCGAGGCGTAAACAGCCAAGGCGGTCTCAGCTTCGGCACTCGTCCGCGCGAAATGGCGCGCGAGGAAATTCGACTAGCGGTGGATAAGGCGCGCGCTATCCCCTTGCCCGTGGATCGCGAGATCGTTCACCTGCTGCCGCAAGAATTCATTCTCGACGATCAGTGCGGGATTCGCGATCCGCTCGGCATGATGGGCACGCGGCTGGAAGTGCGCGTACATATTGTGACCGCCGCGGCCAGTGCCACCCAGAACGTAGTAACCGCTGTAAACCGCGCCGGTGTTCAGGTGGACGATACGGTGTTCGAGCCGCTGGCCTGCGCGGATTCCGTACTGCGCTCCGATGAACGCGAACTGGGCGTCTGTTTAGCCGACATGGGCGCCGGTTCTACCGAGTTGATCGTGTTTCGCGATGGCGCGGTTGCGCATACCGGCGCAATTTCGATCGGAGGCGATCATTTCACTAGTGATCTGTCCGTAGGTTTGTGCACCCCGGCCCTGGAAGCGGAAAAAATCAAGCGCGTCTATGGGAACTCCGTTGTCACCTTGATTCCCGACGGCAATGAAGTCGAGGTTCCCTCGGTCGGGGATCGGCCTTCGCGCTTGGTCCGCCAACGCATGGTGGGGGAAATCTTGGAGCCGCGGGCGCGCGAGCTGTTCGAGCTTATGCGCGACAATCTCAGACACGCAGGCATGCTGGCTTTGTGCACGGGGGGTGTGGTCTTGAGCGGGGGAGCGTCGCGGCTGGCGGGGGTGCTCGATGTTGCCGAGTCGGTTCTGCGGCGCCCTGTACGTCTGGCTTGGCCCCTTCCGCTGGCAAAAATGCCCGCCATGCTGGCTGAACCGGAGTATGCCACCGCGCTGGGGATCGTCTATTACGCGCATCGGGCGCGCATTGCGCGGGGCATTCAAGATGAACGCTGGAGCTCGAAACTGAAGTCTTTGTTTGCCTTGAGGGGTGCTTGAGAAGACGGTCGTTGGTCGTTGGCGGTTGTCGTCAGCGCAAGAAAACGCGCGGCATCCGACGGCGAATGGCCAAGGACCAAACAGCAACAAGCCACGACCAACCACAATATGGCGGTGATTATGATTATGAATGAGGAAAAAGATAGCGGAATTCGCATCAGCTTTAACGAGGAGCCCCGGAACGACGCCAAGATCAAAGTCATCGGGGTCGGCGGGGGCGGCGGAAACGCGGTCAACCGTATGATCGAGAGCGGGCTCGAAGGCATCGAGTTCGTGGTTGCCAACACGGATTTGCAGGCGCTACGCATGTCGCGGGCGCCGGTGAAGATTCAAATGGGCGTCAAGCTTACGAGCGGATTGGGCGCGGGCGCGAATCCCGAAGTCGGCCGCAAGGCCGCGCTCGAAGACTCCGAAAAGATCATCGAGGCGCTCGAAGGCGCCGACATGGTCTTTGTCACCGCGGGCCTGGGCGGTGGCACCGGAACTGGTGCTGCCCCGATCATTGCATCGCTGGCCGCGGAGATGGGCGCACTGACGGTCGCGGTGGTAACCAAGCCGTTCAACTTTGAGGGCAAGCGCCGCATGCAACAGTGTGAGCGTGGCCTGTCGGATCTAATCGATGCCGTCGATACCACCATCGTAATTCCCAACGAAAAGCTGCTCGCCGTGGCGCAAGACGCCGGCTTCTTTGAGTCGTTCCGCGTCGCCGACGACATTCTCCGGCAAGCCGTGCAGGGCATCTCGGACATCATCACAATTCCCGGGATTATCAACCGTGACTTTGCCGACGTGAAAACCATCATGCAGGGCATGGGCTATGCCGTGATGGGCACAGCCGCCGCCAGCGGTGTCCGCCGCGCCATTGAGGCAGCTCAGAAAGCCATTGCTTCACCGCTGCTCGAAGCCGGAGCGATCGACGGGGCTCGGGGCATCCTGATTAACATCACCGGGTCAAGCTCATTGAAGCTGACCGAAGTCAACGAAGCTTCCACGATCATTCAGAATGCTGCCGACGAGGAGGCGAACATCATCTTCGGCGCCGTGCTCGATGAGAAGATGAAGGACGGGGTCAAGATCACGGTAATTGCGACTGGGTTCAAAGATGCCGATGTGGTTCGGCGTAGGCAGGAGGCGAGCCGTACGCCGCTTATCACGCAGCGCCCGAAACGCGATCCCTTCTTCGATGATCCGGAAATCGAGCCCACGCCAGAGCCGGTCCCCGATATGGTGATGCAAGCTCCAGCCGAGGCGGTTCAGGTCGTAGAGCCGGCTCCCCCTCAGCCACCGCAAGTGACGACGGTACCGAGTTTTCAGCCCGATGACTTGGACGTTCCCGCTTTCATGCGGAAACGCACAGAGATCATGTAAGGGATCAGCGCTCAGAGATGGGCGCACCGCGCACGCAGGGAACCACCGTGGGACTAGGTTGTTTCCCTGACGCCCTTTCCGATGCGGTGGTTATTTTTGTGGTTTGGACCGGCCCGGGTTTTTTTCCTCGAGCGATCGTACGCGGCGCTGCATTTGATCGATCACCATACGCCACATGTCTATATTGAGCTCCAATATGTGATTGACGGGCGTGGTTGGGTTACCCACCAATGCAAAATTGGCCTGCATCTGGTTGAGCACGGATTGCATGTTCGCAATATCGGTTTTCAATTCGGCAATCTCGGCCGAATTGGTTTGGTCCGCGTCTCTAGTGTTTTCTTGAGCTATTCTGGAGGCTCCGCTTGCTGCTCCAGGAGTCCGAGTTTGGCTCGACGGCCAGAGCAAGAGAAGTGACCATAGTGGCAGTGACACGAGAAGGCGCCCGATGTGGTGCATAAGTCCTCCTGAGTTTTTTTCTGATGCCTTACTGCATTTTTTGGACGGAACATTTTCTGGCCTCCATACGTCGATACCACAATCCGGAGCGTGAGAAGATTAGAACGCTGAGTAGACCAGGGCAAAGTTGCGAATTTTGATTTCTCTTCATTTCGAACAAAGCGTAAAGCAGCTGACACGGCTCCGTGCCAGACTGCGCCGCCCGGCGAGGCGGATATTCCGGGCGGGAAGCGAGTGGCGCTTTGAGATTTCTAGCGATCGTATCTCTCATCTTTTGCGCCCAGTGAAATAGCTTACGATCAGCTTTCCCGCCGCGAAATCCTCGCCGCATCGTTCCCGGACCCCGGGGATATTGAAATCTTTGCCATTCGTGACCGAGTAGGGATTGAAATTCTCGAAAGAAACACAAGGACAATGACCGGAAGATATGGAACAAGAGAGATGCGGCTGCGAGGGCATTTCGCTCGCCGTGAACGATGATCGGCTGGTTCTGGACAACGCTGAGGGCGAGTTGTGCCCGTGGTCTGTTGTCTTGACTCGCGTTTTGGTCGGCGTACTTCTCGGGATTTGGTCCCAGGTTATTCGTTCTCTATTGCGGCAAGATGTCGCGGCGCGAAGCAACCAGGGCTGTAGCGCCGTGGAACACGACATGCAGTTCAGCTCCCCAGCTTACGCCTGTTTTTCCGTGTGCGGGACTGATTACTCTGCGGGTCTGTCTAGTGCGAAGGGAGAGTTGTCCCCATAGACGGAGACTGCGACAGTCCCCAAACCAATGCCTTACCTAGGGCATGAC
>JBPYDQ010001142.1:0-3259 GCA_051986135.1 Terriglobales bacterium
GATAAGTACTGGTCAACGTGCTCAGCGGCACCATCTCCTTCGCTGCGTTCCTGACATAAAACCTGCCAAGATTGCTGGCCTCGGTTCGGAACTTACCGTCCGCCTGCACGTATACCTGCCATTGCAGACCAAAGCGATTGAAGTAATTTACAAGTGAGCCACCCATGAACGTTTGAACCGTCTGGTAGAGCTGATCCAGCGGAATCTGTTCGGTCATGGCCTTGGCGTTGTCCACCTTCACGCCGACCTGGGGAACGCCGAACAGCGCTGTCGTCATCACGCCGGCGAGCTCTTTGCGTTTGCGGGCCTCCGCCATGAACAGTTGGGTGTTTTTTGCGAGAAATTCAATCCCGCTGCCAGACCGGTCTTCCAGGATAAAGGTCACACCCCCGGCGGTCCCAACCCCCGGGATCGCCGGCGGCGGGAATGAGAACGCCACACCGGAATCGACGTGGGAGAGAGCTTCCTGCAGGTGCGCTTTGATTCCATCGTAGCTAGTCTCCGGAGTCTTACGCTCCTCCCAAGGCTTGAATGAGATGAAGAAGAACGAACTGTAAGTGGTATTAACGCCACTCAGCATGCTGTAGCCCATGATCGTGCTCACCTTCGCGACCCCAGGCGTTTCCAGGATGACTTTTTCAACTTGTCTGGCGGATTCGGACGAACGTTGCAAAGAGGCAGCATCTGGCAGTTGCAAGCCGGCGTAGAGATATCCTTGATCTTCGTCGGGGAGGAAGCTGTGGGGTAGCTTCTTGCCGAAGAACGCCGCCACTAGAACCACCAAGCCCAGCAGCAGAAAGGCAACCCCCCATTTGTGAATCAGAACCTTGCACCAGTTCACGTAGCCATCGGTTGCACGGCCGAAGACCCGATTGAACCACCGAAAGAATGCGCCCAGTGGCCCTCGCGATTCCTTTCTCGGTTTGAGCAGAATGGTGCAAAGTGCAGGACTGAGCGTCAGCGCGTTAAAAGCTGAGAAAAGAACGGAGATGGCAATGGTAACGGCGAACTGCCTGTAGAGCTGGCCTGTAATACCCGGAACGAAAGCAGTGGGAAGGAAAACCGCCGCCAGAATAAGAGCGACAGCGACTACCGGCCCGGAAACTTCCTCCATCGCGCGCACGGTTGCATCGTGCGGTGTCATGCCTTCTTCAATGTGGTGCTCCACCGCCTCAACCACTACGATTGCGTCGTCCACCACGAGACCGATGGCCAGAACCAGCCCGAACAGGGACAAGGTATTAATGGAAAAACCGAGCACTGGGAAAACGACGAAGGTTCCGACCAAAGAAACTGGTACTGCAAGCAACGGTATCAGCGTGGCCCTCCAACCCTGGAGGAAGATGAACACCACGAAGATGACCAGCACAAGGGCCTCAAACAAAGTCTTATAAATTTCGTGAATGCCGGCACTGACGGCGAGTGTGGTGTCCAGGGCGGTATCGTAAGCGAGTCCCTGCGGAAAACGTCCTTTGGCCCGTTCCATCATCGCAAGGACGGCATCGCGGGTGGCCAGCGCATTGCTCCCTGGTGTGTTGTAGAGGGCGATCAGCGCCGCCGGCTGTGCCGGTTGGGCGGACTTGCCTGGTTCCGGAGCCTTTCCCAGCCGGGCGTAGAAATTGTAATTCTGCGCTCCCATGTCCACGCGTGCTACATCCTTCATGCGCAGGACGGAGCCGTCGGGATTCGCTCGCACTACGATCTCGTCAAACTCAGCCGGCGTGGGCAGTCGCCCCGGAGCCCTCACGTTGTAGGCATACTGTTGGCCTTTCGGTACTGGCTCCCCTCCAACCTGACCGGCAGGATTCACTTTGTTCTGGGCCTTGATGGCGTCGGTGATATCGGAAACGGTGACTCCTAAGTTCGCCAAGGTGTCAGGGTTTACCCAGATGCGCATGGCGTAGGACCCGGCTCCGAAGATTTGAACTTGCGAGACACCCTGAATGCGCGTCAGCGCGTACTGCAAATTGATGACGGCATAGTTGGCAAGGAAAATGTCGTCGTAAGCGCCGGTTGGAGAGTATAGGTCGAGGAGCATGAATGGCGCGGTGGTGCCCGGCTGGACGATCACGCCTTGCTGATTCACCTCAACAGGCAACTGCGAGGTGGCCTGTCCGGAACGCATCTGCGCCAGGATCTGGTCGGTGTTGACGTCGGTGCCGAGCTGGTAGTCCACGTACAGGGACATCTGTCCACCGGAGCTGGCGCTCAGCGAATACATATAGTTCATGCCGCTGACGCCCGATACCTGCTGCTCGATTGGAGTGGCAACGGATTCGGCAATCGTCACCGCGTCGGCCCCGGGATACGTGGCTTTGATCTGGATCATCGGGTCGGCAATGTTGGGAAACTGCGAGCTAGGCAGAGTCACCAGCGAGACGATTCCGACCAAAATCATCAGAATCGAAATGACCATCGCGACAATAGGCCGGTTGATGAAGAACTTCGACATGGCCTAGCTCCCCGCACCGGATGCAGAAGTGGCCTGCGGCTTCGGACTCACCGGAATCCCAGCCTCGGCGGACTGCGGGGAAGCGGCAGCGGCCTGTTGCACCTTCATGATCCCTTCCGCTACCACGCGTTCGCCGGGTCGCAGCCCCTCAGTGATGATCCAGTTTGTGCCAACCCTCTTTCCGACTTTCACAGGGCGGAATTGCGCCTTGCTATCGGACGTCACCACGATCACTTGATATTGGCCTTGGACTTCGATCACCGCCGCCTGGGGGACCAGTAGCGCATTCCGGTTAGTGCCTACCTGGAGCTGCACGCTGCCAAACCCACCAGGGCGGAGAATTGCATCGGGATTCGGGAACTGAGCTGTAAGTTGAATGGTCCCCGTGCCAACGGAGATCTGGCGGTTAATCTGGATAACCCTGCCTTCGTGCGGGTAGCTTTCTCCGTTTGCTTGAATGAATCGCACGGGCAGAGCAGCCGGGCTCTTTCCGGAACCAAAGTATTTCGTTAATCGGGACGCATTTGCCAGATAGACACTTTCGGCAACGTTGAAGTTCACCCAGATCGGGTTCACCTGAGAAACCGTGGTCATCTTGGTGGCAGTTCCTACTAGATCACCGATTTGTGAGTTCGAGTAGCCAGCGATGCCGTCGATTGGGCAATTAACCTTCGTCCAGGCAAGGTTCAAGTGCGCGTTATCCAAAACTGCCTGGTCTGACCTAATTTGCGCCTGCGCGGCCCAAAGGCTTGCGAGATCGTTGTCGAGTGTCTTCTGAGGAACCGCGTTTTGCTTTGTGAGCGGCGT
>JBPYDQ010001143.1:0-32970 GCA_051986135.1 Terriglobales bacterium
CCGCCGGCGTGCCGGTCTGCACTTCCAGTCCGCCGCCGTAATCGAAGGTGTAGCGTTTGGCTTCGCGCAGATCGAGCAGGATATTTTTGTCCGGTTCTTTGCCGTCGGGATTCTGAATGGCGGTATCAACCTGATTGAAAATGCCGAGATCGTAAAGGCGGCGCTGAGTCTCGAGCATTGCAAGCTGGCTGACCGGGTCGCCGGGATGGATCTGGATCCGGCGTTGGACAATGACCGGACGGGTGTGATTCAGGCCACGCACTAAGACCTGATCCACAAAAATCTGGTCGCCTTCGCGAATCCGGTAAGTCACCTCCATGCGGTTGGGCTCGCCTGGAACAGGCGTGGCTGAGGCTTCGAAACTCGCATTGGGAAAGCCGTTATTGAAGTACTCGTTCAATACCGTGTCACGGTCGCCGGCCACGTTGAAATCAGAGAACGGCTGACCTTCGACGGTGGTCAACAAAGGCAGCAGGCGCGATGCGGTAAGAGTTTTGTTGCCCACCAGGTGAAGCGAGGCCACCAGAACTTGCGGTCCCTCGTCGATATCGATGGTAACCGCGAGTTGGTCCTTGACTCCGCCGTACTCATCGATGGTATTGCTTGTGATCCTCACTTGCGAGAACCCTTGCGAGCGATACAGCTGCTCAAGCCCGCGTATGTCATTGGCCATGGTCAATTGGCTGTATCGGCCGTGAGAAAGCAGCCGGCCTGCGGGTTTTACCTGCAGGCGGCTGCGCAGGAGATCATCGTCAAAATACTTATTTCCCTTGATGAAAACCCGGGCCAGTTTATGGCGCTGGCCGGCATCAACCACATAGACCACCCGTAGTACTTCCATTTCATTCTCGGTCTCTTTCTTAATGCCCACTTGGGCCTCGAAATAGCCTCTGGTCTGGAGATAATCGAGCAGGTTGCGCCGGCCTTCGTTCAAGAGGTCTTCATCCAAGGCACCTTCTTCGTAGACGGGAACGTACTTTTTGATCAAGCCAGCGCGCAGACGAAATCCCTCGACTGCGATTTCGACAACCGGCCCAGGATCGATGTTCAACGTGTAATTAACTACGTTCTTCTCCGGCTTGTAGACCTGATCAGCAGTGACTTGGACCAGCAAGCGGTTTTTTTTCTGATAGCGCTTGCGTAAACGCTCCAGGCCGTTGTTTAGGCGATCGGAGGTTACCTTGTCGCCCGGGTGCAGCCCGGCAATGTTGCGAATTTCATCGGCGGAGAACCCCGGCTTGCCGGTGACGGTCACTCCCCCGACCTGGGCCTGCTCTCCCACCGCCACCTTGAAGAGGATGTTGATCTCCTGGGTCTCGGGCCGAGTGTGCTCGTCATCGCTCAGTTGAATACGAAAGAAACCGTTCTGTTCGAACAGGGTGCGGATTCGTTCGCGGGCGCGTTCCAGTTTCTCCCGTGTGAAAAGATCTCCCAGCTGCAGCTTGCTGGTATTGACGATCTGACTGGCACTTGGGCGGGGGGGTGCGCCTTCAACGTTTACTTCGCTGATGAAGAAGTTCGGGCTGGCGACGAAGACGAGATTGAGGTCGCGCGTCGGGGTGCGTTCGGCTTCGACCTGAATGTCTCGGAAACGGCCGGTGGCATAAAGGGTTCGGATGCTCTCCTGCACCTTGCTGCGGTCCAGCGCGTCTCCCACCTTCAGCGAGAGCATACTGCGAAGCTGGTCGGCATCGGCGCTCTCTATACCGCGAAATTGGATATTACGCACCCGCCAGCCCTCAAGCTGGGCCATGGGAGTCGCGGCCGACGAAGCCTCGGCCGTTTGGGCCCGCGCGCGGGCCAAGGCGGAGGGGACAGAGACACCCAAAGCCAGGGTCGCGGCTACCAGCAGCGCCGCGAGCTCCCGCATGACCGGGCTCGAGGCCAGCGCGTCCCTTATACGCAAGAACTCATCCCTGAAACAGGCTCGCCGGCCTGAATTCGCCTTACAACGTTCGATGGGCCGCTCTCCGATAGATGTTGTACTTCGCGGCTCCGGCAGCTTCCCAACACCTCTTATAATAATCGGTTGCCAGAGTTTTAATAATCGGTTACCAGAGTTTCTCGGGTGAACTGTTTGAAACGTCAGGAGAGGTATTCACGGCAGGTTCTCTTCCCCGGGATCGGGCAGCAAGGACAAGAACGTTTGGCGGCCGCGCGCGTAGCCGTGGTCGGATGCGGGGCGACAGGATCGGCGATTGCATCCCTGCTGGCGCGCTCGGGGGTAGGTACTCTGCGCATTATAGATCGTGATTACGTCGAGCCCAGCAACTTGCAACGTCAATCGCTGTTCGATGAGTCCGACGCTGCCGAATCCCTGCCCAAGGCGATTGCGGCGGCACATCGTATCACTGCCTTTAACTCGGAAATTATCGTCGAGCCGCACGCGGCCGACCTGGTGCCTGGCAATATCGGGTCACTACTCGATGGTTTCCAGCTGCTGCTCGACGGTACCGACAATTTCGAAACGCGTTACCTGCTCAACGATTACGCGGTCCACAATGCCGTGCCCTGGATCTATGCGGCTGCCGTGGGCAGCTATGCAGTCACACTCAACGTAATACCGGGCGAGACGGCATGTCTGGCGTGCATCTTCCCCGAATCCCCTCGAGGGATGATTGAGACTTGCGAGACCGCGGGAATCCTCAATACGGCGGTTAACCTGGTGGCCTCGATTGCGGCTTCCGAGGCGATCAAACTTCTGGTCGGCGCAGCCGACCAGCTGCGAAGAACCCTTTTTTCCTTCGATCTGTGGAGCGATGACCACGCCGAGGTCGACGCCTCCAAACCGCGCGCCGATTGCCGCGCCTGCGGAGAGCGCCGTTTCCTTCACCTGGAGGGCGAAGGCCGGCCGCACATCACGCTCTGCGGACGGAACTCAGTGCAGATTCACGAACGGCAGCGGACTATTGACTTTGTCGAGATGACCCGACGACTGGCTCAGCTGGGGACTGTGCGGCACAACGATTTCGTTCTGAAGTTCTGGCGCGAGCCCTACGAAATGACTCTCTTCCCCGACGGCCGAGCCATCATCAAGGGCACAGCGGACACGGCTGTGGCGCGCAGTCTCTACGCGCAATACGTGGGTAGCTAGCACCTTCGACCGCCATCTCTCAAAACAACAGTTGGCCCGATATCGAATTTGCGATTGCGGGGGAAAGGAAAAGAAGGGTTGACGCCCCTTGAGGTCCACGGGCAAGGGTTTTGATAACGCTTGACCAAAGGCAGTCATAAACCAGGCAAAACTCGGGATGCTCGGCAGAAACTGGTATAAAGCTGGCACCCGACCGGTGGCAGCGTACCTGCTGCTACCAAGGTAATATGCATTCGCTGCCATTGGTTTCTACGATTCTGTGGTTCTCCGCTTCAGCTTTCGGTCAAAACATGGGCCGCTCCCATCCCGGGTAAGCAGGCCGCTTTTACGGCTGTGCGCCGTTGGTGAGGCTTGTCAGCACGCCAATGATCTCGTTCCAGACCGTCTCATCCTCGTCAGTGGGCGCCTACCCTGGCGATGGTGGACCGACCGCGGCCGCCAACTCCATATTGGAGACCCTGACGGCGGACGCCAACCGGGATCACAGGCAGCTCGTTTGCGATTGGGGGTAAACACCGCACCCAAGGGTGGAACATGGGCGAGCCCGGGCCCGAACAGAGCATGACGGCGAGGTTCAGGGGTTCGAGATTGATGGCCCAGTCGAGTCGGTGAATATGACAACAGCGGCGGCGGAAGCCAGGCATGGGCGCAAGGCAGCTCGCGTGTACGCCTATGAAATCCAATAAGTTGCTGATGATCCCTATCAGCGCGTGCGCGGGCTCCTCAATGCCGCCTTGAGGCGTATCTTTTTGCCCGCGCACTGGTTTCACCCCTGGCCGCTTACGTGGGCACAAATCTGGCTGGAGGCAAGACGCTAGCAGCCCCACCACGGATCCTGGACTCGGAACGACTGGCTTAATCTGCTATCGTCTTTTTTCACATGATCGGAACCGAATCTGTCCCTGAGGGCACCGCCCATGAGTGAATCTGTCCGTCCACAGCCGTCACGCCTTTATCGGTGGATGGTTCTGATGGTCGTAAGCCTGGCAATGTTCGGGAATTACTATTTCTATGACGCCTTGAGTCCGCTCGCAGACGTTCTCCAGCGGCAACTACATTTTTCCGACGAGAACATAGGCCTTCTCAATTCGTTCTACAGCATTGCGCCGATTCTGACGGTGCTGATCGGCGGGTTCATCCTCGATAAGATCGGCGTCCGCAAAGCATTGCTTCTGTTTGGGGTGATCTGCCTGGTTGGAGCAATCATAACGGCTTCAACGCCGTTGTTCGGGGTTATGGCTACGGGTCGGCTGGTTTTCGGCATGGGTGCCGAATCGCTAATCGTAGCCGTGACTACGGCTATAGCAAAGTGGTTTCGCGGCAAGGAACTGAGTTTCGCCTTCGGGATCAATCTCACCATTTCGCGGCTGGGGACATGGCTGGCACAAAACTCTCCCACTTGGGCGAAATCTGCCTACCAAAGTTGGCAGACGCCATGGATGATCGGGGTGGGATTCGTCAGCCTGTGCGTAATCGGGCCCATTATCTATTGGATGCTGGAGGTGCGTGCGGAACGGCGCTATGAACTCGGGCATGCCGGCCAGACCGACAAGATTGTGGTTGGCGATATATTCAAGTTCGGCACCTCCTATTGGTATCTGGTAATCCTTTGCGCCGTCTTCTACTCGGCCATCTTTCCTTTTGAGACGTTTGCGGTGAAGTTCTTCATGGAGGCGCGCCATACCAGCCGGGAATTCGGAGGGTTCGTGCTCAGTATCTTGACGTTTTTCACGATGTTTGGAACGCCGGCGTTTGGGTTGCTGACGGATAAAATTGGCAAACGCGCACTATTGATGACGTTGGGGGCGTTGCTGCTGATTCCCTCCTTCCTGATAATGGCTTACACCAACGTCAGCTTGTACGTACCGATGTCCATGATGGGCCTGGCTTTCTCCCTGGTACCGGCGATCATTTGGCCGTCCGTGGCCTACATAGTTGACCAGAAGACGCTGGGAACCGCCTACGGACTGATGACCATGATCCAGAATATCGGAATGGCCAGTTTTAACTGGATACTGGGCTGGGCCAACGACCGATCCGGGGCAGGACCAGCGAATCCGGCTGGGTATCACCTAATGTTGCAGATCCTGACCGGTCTGGGAGTGCTAGCCCTTTTGTTTGCCTTCCTGTTGCGACGGCGCGAAATTGGACCTCGCGGACACGGGCTGGAGACGATAACCACCGCTTCCTCGGCTGCGACAGCCTGAGATTGACGCCGGCTCGGCCTAGCTCTTAGGCTGGTGAAGACCAGAGTTTTTCGGATTGCGGAGTGGGATTCGAAATCCTGATTTTGAGAACTGCGACGTTCCAAAAACCATAGGAACTGAGCCCTAAGGGGACTCGCAACCCGTACAACAAAAAGCTACTTAGCCGCATCCGACTAAATGCGGCGGAAAAGGCGACTTGACCGGCGCACGAAGACGACAGGGCGACAAGCTTTCCGAAGCTGAGGCAATTGAGCGAGCCAAGCAGGGCGACGCCGAAGGGTTTGAAGTTTTGTATAACCTTCACAAGCGCCGCGTCTACTCGCTGTGTCTGCGCATGACGGCCAACGCCGCAGAAGCGGAAGATTTGACGCAGGAAGCGTTCATGCAATTGTTCCGCAAGATTGCAACCTTCCGCGGAGAGTCGGCATTTTCAACCTGGCTGCATCGCATGGCGGTGAATGTCGTGTTGATGCAACTTCGCAAAAAAGGTCTTGCAGTCGTTCCGCTCGAAGACGACATCGAGACCGAAGAAGAAACACCGAAGAAAGATTTTGGAGCACAGGATTTAGCGCTAGAGGGCTCGATCGATCGCTTGCGATTGCAGAATGCGATCGGGAAGCTGCCCCCCGGTTATCGAAGCATATTCGTGCTCCACGATGTAGAAGGCTACGAGCATAACGAGATTGCCGAAATAGTCGGGTGTTCGATCGGCAACAGCAAGTCGCAGCTGCACAAAGCGCGCATGAAATTGCGCGAGCTTCTTCGTACGAGAAGAGCCGAAAAGGCCATCAAGCCGTGAGGGAGCGGGAAGAAAGCGGTATCGGGGAGAGGGGCTCGATGACGTGTATAGAATTTCAGGACATCCTTGCTGACGTGATCGATGGGCAAACCGATGCTCAACACGCAGCCCACTTGAGCTCATGCTCGAGTTGCTCGGAGCTGGTTTCTGATTTGAGAGCCATCGCTTCCGGCGCCAAGCTGTTGTGTGCGGACACGGAACCCAGCCCGCGGGTTTGGGCGAATATTCATCGGACCCTGGAAGCGGAAGGCATCATACGCCCGGCCACACAGCCGGGCGCAACCTTATTCCGGAAGCGCCGCCCGTGGTCGCGAGTTTGGCTGGCCACTGGCGCTGCTACTGTGCTCGTCGCCATCGCTGCTTTCTTTTATGCCAGTCACACCGGCAGCACCCAGCAGGTTGTCCGAACGCCGAGCCAGGTAAGTGGTGAAGCGCTGGAAGCAAGTGCCGATGATATGGAACTGCTTTCGCACGTCTCGCCGGCTGCACGCGCAACCTATGCGGACGATCTGCAGACAGTCAACGCATTCATTCGAGATGCCGAAGACAGTGTCGCCCAAGACCCCCATGATGATGAGGCCAGGCATTTCTTAATGCAGGCTTATCAGGAGCGGGCTATGGTTTACGCCTCAGCCATGGACCGTTCGATGCCATAATGTATCCGCTGCCGGGCGGAATAGTGAGGGTGAGGGAGAGATCTTATGGTGACCAAGGAGCGGGTCAGTCAAATCGCCGTGGTGCTGGTGGCATGTGTAGCTGCTTTGGCGGCCGACCAGGCAAAGAAAGAGTTCAAGTACTCCGCCGGCCCCAAGGCCAGACTTTCCATCCTTAACGAATATGGTCGAATCTCGGTAAAGCCGTCAACCACAAGTCAGGTCGTCGTTATTGCCGCTCCCTACTCCGACAAGGTTCAGGTTGATGGCACGCAAAATGACAATCGCATCGCCCTTCAATCGCGACTGCTCGATGGCGCCAATCAAGTCACGGGGCGGGTGGACTATGAAGTTGAGGTTCCCTCTGACACCAGTGTCACCTTGCATTCCTTTGACGGTCCCATCCACGCCGAACAACTGGAGGGCGATGTAACGGTGGAATGCGATACAGCCATGGTCGACCTTCGAGACCTCGCGGGCGGACACGTGCATGTCAATACGCTTGATGGGCCTGTCACACTCACAAACATCAACAATGGCCACATCGAGATCACTTCGGTTGGAGGCGATGTCACCCTGAACTCGGTCACCGGCCCCTTTGTAGAAGTGACCTCGGCCAAGGGGCGAATCAATTACAGTGGCGACTTCGGCTACACCGGCAACTACAAGTTAACCAGCCACACCGGCGACATCGAAGCGGTGGTGCCGGCTTACGCTTCGTTCGACGTCAGTGCCAAGTCCGTACGCGGCGACGTCCAAAATGACTTCCCTTTGAATGACCGCCGGCAAATTGCGACGCCGACAACATTTGAGCGGGGCCGTTCCTTCGTGGGTACTGCCGGGAAGGCCGCCTCTTCGGTGATCATTCGCACCTTCAGTGGTAAAATCCGCCTCAAGAAACGCTGACATCACTCCTACCATTTGAGGAAGAACACCTGGCCAGGTGACATATTTGTGTGCTGAATCGCGGCCTATGACCCAACCTACGAGAGCGCGGGGCCTCAATCGTTCCGCCGGGGTATTTCTGGTCGGGTTCATGGGGTCTGGCAAAACCACGGTGGGCGAACTGCTCAGCCGCCGGCTGGGGTGGCGTTTCGAAGACCTGGATAGGCGTATCGAAAGCTGGCAAGGCTCTCCTATCCCTACAATCTTTAATAATCATGGCGAGGCGCGTTTTCGGCAGATTGAGCACCAGGCGCTGTTACAGTTAATAGGCGAAATGGCGTCTGAGCCCACGGTGGCCGCATTAGGTGGCGGTACGCTCGTGCAGCCGGAAAATCGCAGCACGCTCGAGGAGTCAGGGTTGCCCGCGATTTTTCTGGATGCGCCGGTGGAAGACCTATGGGAACGTTGCCGGTCAGCGGAACAAGAGCGTCCCTTAGCGCGCGAGAAGCACCAGTTTCGGCAACTGTATCGAGCCCGGCGAAAGCTCTATCTGAAGGCTTCGGTGACGATCGATACGACGGGAAAGGACCTGGAGGCAATTGCTGCAGAAATCGCCTCATGGATAGCGCTTGGCAAGCAGGGATAAGGTGACGCCCAGAGGTGAGGGAGTGATGTGGATTATAACGTGGATGCTGATGGCAACTTCGGGAGGCGGCGCGGCCAAGCCGTCGGGAGAGCGAGCCCGATTTTGTTTGTTGCCGTAATACCTCAAGACCGTGCCTCCAACGCGCTGAGCTTGGAGCCGGTAGTCCGTGGCGGCCGGTTAGAACCGTGTTAGGCGGGATCTTATTTTGTTAGCTTTCATCGACTCACGAACTGCGCGCACGCTGTTCACACTAGTGTTATTTTCGCTGGGTCTCGGGTTCCTGTACGTGGCGCGGGAGACGCTAATGGCATTTCTGTTCGCCATCTTCTTTGCCTATCTGGTGGATCCGCTGGTCTCGCATCTCGACGGACTGGTGAAAGGCAGGGGGCGTGCCATCGCCATCCTCTACGTGTTGCTGCTGGCGCTCATTGTGGTGTTCTTCTTCTTCGTAGGACCACGGGTCACGCGACAAGGCGCCCGATTGAGCGCCTCCTTGCCCGAGCTGCTGTCGAGAGTCCGTTCCGGTGAAATTGCCAGCCAGATTGGCATGGATCGAGGGTGGAGTAAAACCACTCAGGACCTGCTCCGCAATTTTTTAGTGACCCACAGCGAACAAATCAAGATCTTGGCCCAAAGGGCAGGCATCCGCATCGCCGAAGCTGCACAGCGGGTATGGCTCGTGGTTCTAGTTCCCATTCTGGCGGCCTTTTTCCTCAAGGACGGGCGTTCGTTCACCGACGTTCTTGTCTCCTTTGTCCGCAGCAAGCCGCAGCGGGAATTCATGGAAGGGGTCATTGCGGACATGAATTACATGCTGGCGCATTTCATACGCGCTCAGATCATTTTGGCTGTGCTTTCCCTGGTTGTATATCTCAGTGTGCTTGGGCTATTGCGCGTACCGTATGCCTTGGTATTGGGGACAGCCGGCGGCATGATGGAATTCGTGCCCGTGGTTGGCCCCCTGATGGCGGGACTAGTAATGGTAGGCGTGGCGGTGTTGATGAGCTATCCGCACTGGGTGATTTTGGTCCTGTTTCTGGGAATTTGGAGGTTGGTGCAGGATTATCAGATTGCGCCACGCGTCATGGGCGAAAAGATGGAGCTACATCCTCTGGCGGCCATTTTTGGAGTACTCGCGGGAGGAGAAATTGCAGGTGTACTCGGTGTCTACCTTTCCATTCCCGTGATGGCGAGCCTTCGCATCGTCTGGCGACAGTGGCAGCTCTACTCAGAGAAAAAGCGCTTCGGGCCACCCAGAGAAAAAGCGCTTCGGGCCACTCAATGAGTATCGGCCCAACCCGAAATGCCGCCCGGTTCTAGGACAGGTGGCAGGTTCAAGGCTTAGTCCGTTAAAGGGGCCCCAACGAGAACTTTGTTCTCGTAACGATTGAATCATGCAGCCATCTTTAGACCGACGGCCACGACCAATTGATCGAGGGCGGCAGTGACAGAATCGCATCTGCCTGCTGTTTCTCAAGCCTCCGTTTTGCTAACCGGGTCTGGCCGACGCTGGCCCGAGTACCCCGCTTCCCCGTGTAGTTGCCCAGGAAATCAGGGCTTCCTGAGGCAGGCTAGTGATGAACATCGACGGCACCTCAGTCAGGCGAATCCGGCAACCGGGCCACGCCCGGGATCACTCTCTATGCAAGTGAAAAAAATCAGTCCAAGGCATTCGGCGGGAGCGGTCCGGATCGGGTCGTGAAAGCCCGGCTGGCCGGCGCGTGATACAGCCTGGCCCCGGCGCCGGGTCAAGCACTCAGTTCGAGTGCCACAAAGTGGCGAACCACGATTAGTCGCCGACTATCTCTAAATCCGGTATCGAGCGGGCCACTGTAGTTGGGCTTCGGTTACCAACCGACGATCCGGTAAATCATGTTGTAAAATTCGAAACACACTACTATGGCAACAAAACTCCCAGTTGGAATTCTTGGTGCTACGGGCATCGTCGGACAGCGATTCATCCAGATGCTGGAGCAGCACCCCTGGTTCGAGGTGGGTTGGCTGGCTGCTTCGGAGCGTTCGGAAGGTCGCCCTTACGCTGAGGCGGTACGCTGGCGCATGAGGACAGCCCTGCCGGACCAGATTGCCCGCATGACGCTCTCGCCGGCCGCTCCCGAGGACGCCCCCAAAGTGATCTTTGCCGCGCTCGATGCCGCCATAGCCGCGGAACTCGAACCCCGGTTTGCAGAGGCAGGTTGCGCGGTAATTTCCAATTCCAGCGCACTGCGCATGTACCCTGATGTTCCGCTCGTCATTCCTGAGGTCAACCCGGATCACCTCAAGCTCATCGAGTGCCAGAGGTGGCGGCGCAAATCGGGGGGGTTTGCCGTTACCAACCCGAACTGTTCGGCGATCGGACTGGTTCTGGCGCTCCGTCCATTGCAGCAGCGATTTGGCCTTGAGACAGTGATGGCCGTCACCATGCAAGCGGTGAGCGGTGCCGGTTATCCCGGAGTGGCTTCGCTGGACATTCTCGGAAATGTGATCCCGTACATCGCCAAGGAAGAAGAAAAAATGGAAGAGGAGACGGGCAAACTATTGGGACAGCTTGTTAATGGCGCTGGTGTCCGAAGGGGGGATTTTCGCATGAGCGCGCAATGCAATCGCGTGGCGGTCGAGGATGGTCACACCGAATCGGTATGGGTCAAGCTGCAGAAGAAGGCACAGCCAGAGGAAATCATTTCCGCGTGGCAGGATTTTCGCGGCGTGCCGCAAGAGCTTGAGTTGCCCAGCGCTCCACACAGACCGGTGAAGTATTTGAGTTCACCCGATCGTCCGCAGCCGCGATTGGATGCGGATGCGGGCGCGGGCATGACCGCCACTGTGGGACGCCTGCGCGCGTGCTCTGTGCTTGATTGGAAATTTACCATCTTGTCGCACAACACGATTCGCGGCGCCGCTGGTGCGGCCCTGCTCAATGCAGAGCTATTGAAAGCGCAAGGATACTTGGGGTGATTCCGAGTATTCGATCCGGGTTCATCCGTGGAACCGAGTGGCCTGAGGATTTCTCACCATGCTGGTGATGAAATTTGGCGGCACCTCAATGCAGGACGCCCAAGCCATCGATCGCGCGGCCTCCATCGTCAAGAGCCGTCTCCCCGAGAGGCCGGCAGTTGTGGTTAGCGCCATGGCTAAGGTCACCGATCAGCTTTTGGCGACCGCTCGTGCTGCCGGGGCGGGCGATCGCGACGAGGCATTAAGACTTGCACGCGCCCTTCGCGAACGTCACTACAACACTGCCGGCGAACTGCTGGGCACGGGGTTATTCACCGAATTCCACAGCGAATTGGAGAGTGATTTCGATGCTCTCGACGAATTGTTGCGAGGCATAGCGGCTGTTGGCGAGCTGACTCCGCGTACGGCTGATATGGTGGCCGCCAACGGCGAGTTGCTGTCCAGCAAAATCGCGGCGGCCGCCTTTTCAGCTCGTGGCTTGGCTGCCAGTCTGGTGGATGCGCGTGAGTGTATCGTCACCGACGAAACTCACACTCGTGCCATTCCTCTCTTTGAAGACACCAACGAGAAACTGCGAGCCAGGGTAAAGCCGCTGCTTGATTCCGGGCGCGTACCGGTGATGGGTGGATTCATTGGATCAACACGTACCGGTGCCACGACGACGATTGGCCGCGGCGGGTCGGATTTTTCGGCCGCCATCGCGGGGGCCGGGCTCGCTGCCGAGAGGATCGAAATCTGGACTGACGTAGACGGGATGATGACAACCGACCCGAACCTCTGTCCCGAGGCACGGCGGATCAGAGTCGTTAGCTTCGACGAGGCCGCCGAGTTGGCTTATTTTGGAGCGAAGGTGCTGCACCCGGCCACGCTGCTCCCCGCCATACAAAAGAATATTCCGGTCTACATTTTGAATTCGCGAAATCCAGCGTGTGAAGGAACGCGAATCACGGCGCGGGCCCCGCGTTGCCTCAACCTCTTTAAGGCAATTGCCGCCAAGAAGCGGATCACCATCATTGATGTGGCGGCCACTCGGATGCTGATGGCGCACGGGTATCTAAAAGCAATTTTCGATGCTTTCGACCGGCACAAGGTGCCGGTGGACGTGGTTTCGACCTCCGAGGTGAGCGTTTCCGTGACCGTCGATTCGAATGCGGCAATTCCCGCGCTGGCCGCCGATCTGGCAAAACTGGCGGACGTGAAGTATGAAGGCCGCAAGGCAATCGTTTGTCTGGTTGGCGAGGCGTTACGCGACACGCCCGGAGTGGCGGCGCGCGTGTTCGGCGTCATTCCTGAGATCAATGTTCGCATGATTTCGCAGGGAGCTTCGGAGATCAATTTGACGTTCGTGATCGAAGAGGATGCCGTGCCTGAGGTGGTGCGCCGCCTGCATGCCGCATTTTTCTCTGAGCTCGATCCGGGCGTGTTCGCTTAGGGGATCGCGCCGTGCGCGCCCGCCTGCAACTCCTCCGGCGCATAAACTGCACAAAGGCAAGACCATGAATGTGCTTCTGCTTGGATCGGGAAAAACTGGATCGCTGGTAGCCGAAGTTGCGCGCGAGCGGGGGCACGAGGTTCGCGTGCTGCGCAGCCGGGATAATACGGAGGCGTCGGCACTCACCCCGGAGTCTCTCAACGAGGTCGCGGTAGTTGTGGACTTCACCCGTCCCGAGGCAGTCCTCGTTAACATCGAGACCTGCCTGCGGCATGGCAAAAATATGGTGGTGGGAACAACCGGCTGGTACGACCGCTTACCAGGGGTTCGCGCCATGGTTGAGGCTGCGGGAACCGGATTCGTCTACGCCAGCAACTTCTCGATTGGCATGAATCTGTTTCTGGAGATCGCGCGCACCTCGGCCTCCGCCCTGAAACACAAGTATTTCGGGCAAATCTTCGAGCGTCATCATGTTCATAAGAAAGACGCTCCCTCGGGTACGGCACTCTCCCTCCAGCAAATCCTCCGGCAGGCGAGTGGGACGGAAGTCGAGATCACCTCTTTCCGCGAGGGGGAAGTGATTGGCATGCATGAACTGGTTTTCGAATCTCCCAATGACGACATCTATCTTTGCCACGACGCCAAGTCCCGGCGGGGCTATGCCGAAGGCGCGGTTCGTGCGGCCGAGTGGCTCACCGGCAAAAAAGGGGTGTACGACTTCCGAGATATATGGAAGCAGCTGTAATCGGCTGTGACACTCACCTGCTGGGAACCGGGTGATCGCGATTCCCGGTTTTCCCCGCCAATTCCATCGCGGAATTCTGGATCGCTCTCCGCGACGCCTCCCTTGCCCCGCTTCTTCCCAAGGGCGGCAGCCGTTTCAATCAAGAATGACAATACATTTTCACTTCCCCTTCTTCGGAATCGCCACTTGGAATTGGTCCTCGCGATAACCAGTTCCCTCCTCTCTTACGCGCGGTGTATTCCGCGGAGCTCCGGGGGAAGCTCCGCGAAAGGCCAGGTTCAATGCTGTCGTCACAATCCCCTGAGTGTCTTCGTCTTAGGTGGGTCACCTGGTCTTGGGGAAACCCTGGCGGCGATTCGTTTTTGAGTTTCAGCCTGACCGTCCCGAGAGCTACTACGATATAGAAAAATTGTGTTTATTGGTGTGCAGGTGGCGCAATGGCTCGCCCCTCTTTCCCCCGAAATGACGATCCCCGGAGTCAGAAGGTAGGTCTTTGGGAAGCCCAGCATCTTGCGCAAGTTGGCTATTGGCATTGGGACCCGGAAACCGACACGGCTACTTGGTCGGAGGAGATCTACCGGATTTGTGGCCGCGATCCAAGCTTGCCGGCACTCAACCGTAAGGAGACTGGACAGTTCTACACCCCTGAGAGTGCGGAACGCTTAGAGCGTATGGTTCAGGAGGCGTTGCGAGCCGGGCCGCAGTACGAATTGGATCTCGAGATAGCACGCCCAGACGGAACCACTAGGTGGGGCCGTTTGCGAGGGGAAGTGGGGCGCGATGCGCGTGGGCGGGTCACTCACCTTCGTGGGACGCTTCAGGACATCACCGAGTGGAAGCGTGCCTAGGAAAGCTTCCGAGAGAGCGAAGAAAAATTTCGTAGGGTCTTCCGCGACGCGGGCGTGGGCATGGTCATCATCTCGCCGGACGGCCGTTTTATGGCTGCCAACACCGCGTTTTCTGAGTTGCTTGGCTACTCGGAGCAAGAGCTGACCGACAGGACCATTCAGTCGATTACTTATCCAGAAGATTGGTCCGCTTTCTCGCGCAAACTTAGTCAGTCGTTCTCCTCGGAGGGGCGCTATCAAAAATTCGAGAAACGCTGCCTGCACAAGAGTGGCCGTATCGTCTGGACCGAAAGCACTGCCTCCTTGATTAGAAACCACAATGGCGAGCCGTTGTACTTCGTCGGCGAAGTCGTGGACATCACCGAGCGCATGCAGGCGGAAGAGGTACTGTCGAGCGTAAACCGAAAGCTGATTCAAGCGCAAGAACAGGAGCGGACTCGGATTGCCAGGGATCTGCACGACGACATCAACCAACGCCTCGCTTTGTTGGCGATCGACATAAATCACATCAGTGAGGACGCCGGGTTGCCACCCCAGTTTCGCCAAAGGATGCGCGGGCTTTCCAAGCAGGTCGAAGACCTCGCCACTGATGTTCATGCCATAACCCACCGTCTCCATTCCTCGAAACTGGAGCATCTCGGCATCATTTTTGCCATCACGAGCTTCTGCAAAGAATATGCCGAGCAACAGAAAGTCGAAATCGACTTCTCTCACGACGACATTCCCCCGCAGATACCGCAAGACGTGTTGGTCTCGTTGTTCCGAGTTTTGCAGGAAGCTCTCAGCAACGCGGTGAAGCATAGCGGGGAGCGACTTTTCGAGGTGAAGCTATATCGGGGAGTGGATGAGGTTGGCCTTAGGGTTTCCGATCGAGGAGTTGGCTTTGACCCCGAAATGACGATGAAGACGATGAATCAGAGTGGACTGGGATTGGTCAGCATGCGAGAGCGCCTTCGCTTGGTACAGGGCACCCTCGCCATTGAATCGAAACCAAATGGCGGCACGACAATCGACGCCCCGGTGCCGCTAAGTAGAAGCGACTGAGCGTCGGCAGGGGCCCGATGACTCGCACCCTTCCTTTGTATCTTACCTAGAGTTCCGCCGCGCTGGTTGGGCATAACTGCCCTCGATGAGAGGTCCTTCCGAACCTGGTGCAGATTTCGCCTCGACTCGATTAGGACATCGAACAAGGAAATCAGCACTCGACTGTGAAAATTCCAGCCGTTCGCGCTATGCTTACGCCATGAACTTAAGGGGATGCGGGACAGCACTCGTCACTCCTTTTAAAACGGACGGCAGCATTGAGGAAGATGCGCTGCGCGCGCTGGTTGCCTGGCAGGTGGAGTCGGGAGTCGACTTCCTGGTGGCAGCCGGTACCACGGCCGAGACGCCCACTCTGTCCCATGATGAATGGCTGCGAGTCATTGACATTGTGGTCGAGGTGGCTGCCGGGCGGGTTCCGGTCGTTGCGGGGGCAACCTCGAATTCCACTCAGGATGGCATCGCCAAGGCCAAAGAAGTCGCGGCACGGCCCGGGGTAGACGCTATCCTGACCGCCTCGCCTTATTACAACAAGCCGACTCAGGAAGGACAGTATCGTCATTTCAAGACGATTGCCGAAGCCGTAGACAAGCCGATTCTTCTCTACAACGTGCCCGGGCGCACGGGAACGAATATAGAGCCCGGCACTCTGTCCCGTCTTGCTGAGGTGCCGAATATTCGAGGGGTGAAGGAAGCCAGCGGGAACCTGTGGCAAATTGCGGACGTTTTCCACGCTGTCCCTGACAGATTCCTGGTGTTCTCCGGCGATGATGCGCTTACCTTACCCATCATTGCCCTGGGAGGTGTGGGGATCATTTCGGTTGCGTCCAATGAGATTCCGAGGGAAATGGCGGAGATGACGCGGGCCGCGCTCAATAACGACTGGGAAACCGCCCGGCGGATTCACCGCAAATATCTGCCGCTGATGCAGGGCAATTTCCTGGAGTCGAATCCGCTACCAGTCAAAGCGGTGCTAGCCATGATGAATAAAATCCAGGAAATTTATCGGCTGCCGCTGCTGCCCATGAAGCGGGACACGCGGTCCCGGCTGCAGCGCATCGCCAGCGACGCGGGACTGGTTACGAAACCGTCGGCAGCAGCATCGCACGATGCGGTCGAGTTCTACCTCTACGAGAACTGGCACGCCGGACCGCACAAAGCGGTGCTGCATCGTGCCAGCTGCGGGCAGTGCAACTACGGTAAAGGGCGCCCCGCGGGTCACGACGCCAATCATGCCCGCTGGCATGGGCCTTATCCGAGTCTCTCGGAAGCCCGCAGCATTTCACAACACATGCCTGGCGTGCTCATTCGCAGCGAGTGCAAGTGCATTTGAGCAATGCTGCCGCCACCTGCGACCGGGCCGATGCCCGAAGGTCACCGGCGTTACCCACGCTCGTTCCATGCATGAACTGAAAGCCGAGATTGAACAGTTCGCCTGTCGAAAGGACCCAGGGCGTTCGCCGCGAGCGCGGGAAGTTTTTCTCCAGTTCCGTGCCGCACTTACGGACGGTAAAATCCGCGCTGCCGAACAGTCCGGCGGTCTTTGGGTGGTCAACAGCTGGGTCAAGCAGGGCATCTTGCTCGGTTTTCAGCTCGGTGAACTGAGCGAGACCGGCGATCGGGCCGGCTTATCCTTCGTAGATAAGGACACATTTCCACCTCGCCAGTGGAGGGTTGGGGAGCGGGTACGTGTAGTTCCAGGAGGCTCGTCGGTGCGCCTGGGAGCGTACGTCGCGCCCTCGGTCATTTGCATGCCACCGATGTTCATCAACGTAGGCGCTTATGTGGATGAAGGCGCCATGGTGGATTCACATGCACTGGTAGGCTCCTGTGCTCAGATTGGAAAGCGCGTTCACCTGAGCGCGGCAGCGCAGATTGGCGGCGTGCTGGAGCCAGTCAATGCCCGGCCGGTAATTATCGAGGACGATGTCTTGGTCGGCGGGAATTGCGGAGTCTATGAAGGAACCCTGGTGCGTGCACGCGCTGTTCTCGGCGCTGGGACAATCTTGACGCGCGGTACTCCGGTTCACGACATGGTGCGCGGGCAGATATATCGTGCGACGGCAGAGACGCCGCTGGAAATTCCGGAGAATGCCGTCGTGGTTCCGGGCGCTCGCGGCGTGACCGCGGGCAAAGCCGCCGAGTGGAACCTGTCGCTCTATACACCGGTGATCGTGAAATATCGAGATGAAAAAACCGCGCGGGGAATTGAATTAGAAGATCTGCTGCGGTAAGGCACGGTCCGCGAGGCTGATCTCGATCAGGTCCCCGTTCATGCCAATCTCAAGCTCGGCCAGGGTGGAGACGATGGTGTCGGCCTCGGCAAGTTCCATGGCTTGATAGGTCGTCGTCAACCCAATCGCCTTCATGCCGGCTGCGCGCGCTGCGCGAATGCCCGCAGGCGCGTCTTCAATAACCAGGCATTCTGGCGGTTGGACGCCAAGCAGCTGTGCGCCCTTCAGATAAGGCTCTGGATGCGGCTTGCCTTCGCGTACATCGTCGGCAGTGATCAGAGTGTCGGGAAGGGGCAGGTTGGCAAGCGCGAGCCGTCGCGTGGCCAGATACCTGGTACCCGAGGTGACCACGCACCAGCGTCCGCGCGGAAGGCTGGCCAGAAGATCGCTAGCCGCGGGCATGACTCTAACCCCTTCAATATCGTCCGCCTCTCGCTTCTCCAACTTGGCTGCTTCCGCCGCCGCATCGATGTGAGGCATGACCAGGCGAACGGTCTCCACCGTTCGACGGCCATGTGCAACTTGCATGATCTTTACGGGGTCGAGGCAATTTTCCTGAGCCCACAGGCGCCACTGGCGTTCGACCGCGCGGGTCGAGTCCACCAGCACACCGTCGAGATCGAAGAGAATGGCGCGGCAATCGAATCGGCGCATGGATCTTTCAAACAATTCCCGGTTCGTCTTTAGGGCCGCCGGCTCGGCCAATCACCCGGACTCAGAATGAGGGCAGGTTGCGCGGCGCGCGTACGCAGGGCGAGATGCTTTTGGCGAAAGTGCGACTGCGCTCGCTCCCCCCATGCCCGCACAAAATAGTAATTCAAACCGGCGCCTAAAACCGAGCTGGCGACGGGAATCACACGGCCAGCCCACTTCTCCACGACTTCAGTGCTCGCCGTCACCGCAATCCGCTGGATCACCCGAGGCACGAAGCGGTTGAGCACTTCCTTTTCGAGCAATTCCCGTCCGATGTCGACTCCGGCAGCGCTAGCCGCGGCGATCCACAGCTCTGCGATTTCGTTCTCTGTGTTGTATTCAAAACCGTACAGCAAGCTGAGTTTCTGAATCGCCCGCAAAGTGATTCCCGCCAGAATACTGAGATCGGGTATGAGATTGATCAGGCCACCGAGGCCCAATCCGGCGCCCTCGACGGCAGCGATCCTCATGGCAGCCCTCGTTACATCGACGCCAACCTCTTCGAGCAACCCGAGGTCCACCGAATAAACTCCCCCGTAGCTGGTGATGGGCAGCTGGTAACCGGCTTGCAGCTGCAAAAGAAATCTCGAAGGGTCTACTTTGACCGTTTCATAGGCGTGGGTAAAGCCACGTTGGAGGGCTTTTTCAACACGCGACTTGAGCCAGGGCAGTTTAGCTTCAGACATCCCTATTGACCTTATCGCAGACGCCGAGAGAACGCCAGCACGCGAAAAACCGACCAGAAATGGCCGCGCTGAAAAGGCATCGATCGGTCGTGGCGCTAGCCTATTCAGGTCGAGCCACGCGCGTCTCCGGTTCGTGTGCTAGCATCAATTGTTCTCAGATGCCTACCGGTAAGCTTCAGGTCGTGCCCCTCGGCGGGCTAGGCGAGTTCGGTATGAACTGCATGGCCGTGCGTTGGGGTGAGGATATCATCGTCATCGACGCCGGCCTGATGTTCCCCGAGTCAGAACTGCTGGGCGTCGACATTGTCGTTCCCGATATCTCCTACCTGATTGAAAACCGGCAACGCATCCGCGCCATCGTGCTGACACATGGGCACGAAGATCACATCGGCGCTCTGCCCTGGATTCTCTCTGAGCTGAACGTACCCGTTTGGGGCACAGAGTTCACGCTTGCTTATGTCGAGGACAAGCTTGAGGAGCACGAGCTGCTCGATGACGCCGACTTGCGTGAAATCCGGGCGGGAGAGCGGTTTCGCGTGGGCCCGTTCACGGTCCATCCCATCCAGGTAACCCACAGCCTGGTCGATTGCGTATCGCTGGCCATCCACACGCCGCTCGGGGTCCTCATTCACACCGGCGATTTCAAAGTTGATCCCACGCCCACCGACAACCGCCTCTTCGACCTGCATGCCTTCGCCGAGTACGGCAAGGAAGGGGTGCTCGGGCTGTTCCAAGACTCGACCAATGTCGAGCGCAAGGGTTACACACCCAGCGAGCGGGCCGTGCGGCGCAAATTTGAGGAGGTGTTTGCCCATACCCGGCGGCGGCTGTTCATCTCCTGCTTTTCGTCCTCGATTCACCGTATCAAGCTGGCAGTAGAGCTGGCCTACGAACATGGACGCAAGGTCGCCTTCATTGGGCGTTCGATGACCAGTTCGGCAGAAATTGCCGCCGATCTCGGCTACATAGAGATTCCTGACGGTGTGCTGGTCCATCCTGGCGAGATTAAGAATTTTGCCCCGGAGAAAACCTGTGTTCTGATCAGCGGAACACAAGGGGAACCAATGTCGGCACTATCGCGCGCGGCCGTGGACAATCACAAGCACGCCAAAATCGAGAAGGGCGACACGGTGGTGCTATCGTCGCGCATCATCCCGGGGAATGAGAAAACCATTTACCGGATGGTCGATCACCTGTTCCGGCGCGAGGCCTATGTGGTGTACGAGGATGGGTCATCTCCACCGGTTCACGTCAGCGGTCACGCGAGCCAGGAAGAGTTGAAGCTGATCATCAATCTGGTCAAACCGAAGTATTTCATTCCCATTCATGGCGAATACCGGCAGCTCAAACTGCACGCGGAAATGGCCGGCTCTATGCACGGCGCAGTAGGCAGCGTAATGCTGATCGAAAGCGGAGACATTCTCGAATTTGACGAGCTGGGGGCGCGCCGCGCCGGCCGGGTAAATGTGGGGCGAGTTTGCATCGATTCCGGATCGCGTACCGACGTGGTGGAAGATCTGGTGATCAAGGATCGGCGCCACTTGAGCGAAGACGGAATCGTCCTGCCGATCATCGCCATCAACAAGCTGACCGGCAGGGTTGAGACCAGCCCCGAAATCGTGACCCGCGGCTTTGCCGGCGGAGAAAATGGATTTGTGGATGGGGCGCGGCAAACCGTGGTGGAGACGCTGGAATTGTCGAGCGACGAAGAGAAGGCGGATTACGGCGTTATCAAGGAAAAAATCCGAGCCGACTTGAAGCGTTTCATTTCAAAACAGACGCAGAGGCGTCCCTTGATCATGCCAGTGATTCTGGAAATCTAGAGGGTCCGTGTTGCGTTTTTCTGAGCAGTTGGGCAGGTTCCTATCGTAACCCTTGATGACATCCGACAAGCCGAGGTGCGCTTAAACGGGATCACCGTCCGCACCCCTCTACTGGCTTCGCAGCTTCATCATCGCGGGGCGCAGACTAAGGACTTGCTGTATCTCAAACCGGAGAATCTCCAGCCCATCGGCGCCTTCAAATTGCGCGGCGCCTACAACAAAATAGCCTCTCTCTCCCCAGAGGAGCGAAGCTACGGCGTGATCTCGTACTCCAGCGGAAATCACGCGCAAGGCGTGGCGTATGCGGCGCGCGCCCTGGGCGTGAAAGCCGTAATCGTCATGCCCACCAGTGCTCCCGCCATCAAGAGGGAAGCCACGGCCGCGATGGGTGCGGAGATCGTTCTGGTCGGACCCAGCAGCGAGGAGCGCAAGGATAGAGCCGAAGCACTAGCCCAGCGGCATGGATACGTCATAGTGCCTCCTTACAATGATGAGCAAATCATCGCTGGACAAGGCACTATTGGCCTGGAAATCCTGGAGGATCTGCCCGAAGTGGAAGCCGTGCTGGTGCCGGTCGGTGGCGGAGGCATGATCAGTGGAGTTTCGACCGCCGTCAAACTGCTGAAGCCTTCCACCAAGGTTATCGGGGCGGAACCGGAACTGGCGGCGGACGCGCAAGCCAGCCTGCGGTCGGGAAAGATTGTTCAACTTCCCGCCGAGGAGGTCGCACGAACTGCGGCCGATGGGCTGAGAACTCAGAGCATTGGCGACATCAATTTTGAGCATATTCGCCAATACGTGGACGACATCGTAACCGTGAGTGAAGACGACATTTCTGAAACCATGCGTCTGCTGGCCGGCAATCCAAAAACCATAGCGGAGCCGAGCGGGGCGGTAGCGGTGGCGGCGTTCCTGTTTCATCGCGACCAGCTGCCTCCTGCCAGGGTCAACGTGGCCGTGATCAGCGGCGGAAACATCCGACCGGAGACGCTGGAGCGGATCGAAGCCGCATCTTTAGAAATGTAGCCGGCTACGCCTTTACCGGAACTGAGGTGATAGGATTCTGTATATGAAGTTGCATGGCTGGGTCCCTGCCGCCTTGCTGGCACTGCTGATTTCCCCCTCAGCCTTCGCTGCCGAACGCGCAACCCTGGTGCGCGAGGCCACCATTTACCTATCCCCGGACGCCGGGTCGCCCAAGCTCGGCAATGCCGAGCGGGGGCGCGAGCTGGTGATCCTCGAAACCAGTCGTGACTGGGTTCATGTGGAAGCTCTTCTGGGGCCGCAACGCGCGCCCGACGCCGCCTTCATTGACGACGAGGAGGACCAGGAAAAGACGATAACCGGCTGGGTGTTGCGCAAAGGCGTGGTGGGCGCGTCCGTTCCCGATGGCGACAAAATCGTATTCGGGGAGGCGGCCGCTGCGGAAGATCAGGCCAGCCGCCGCGGCGGGCGTAAAGGAGCCGCGCAGGACGCCATGCGCCTGTACCGGCGCGTTTTCGATTATTTTCCCGCTTCTCCCCTGGCGGGCGAGGCCCTGTATCGCGCAGCCGATATTCGTTGGCAGCTGGAGAAATCCGACGTCATGTCGCGCCCATCGGCCAAGGCGCAAGAGGCGTACCTGCGCGAGGGCATGAATGAAGACTGGATGAAGCAGGTGGAGAAGAAATTTCCTAACACCAAATGGGCGGAGTTGGCGGCCTTTCATCGCCTCGACAATAAGCTCTGCGGCGATTGGCAGGGTTCGACCAAGTGTCCGGAAAAAGAAGCTGATATGTACGAGAAGTACGCCAAGGAGCACCCCAACTCTCCCGCCGCTGCCGAAGCTCTTTACAATGCCGCTTGGCGGCGCGCTGCTCTGATCGAAATGTATAAGAGCGACGAACAGGCAAAAAAGTCCGACGAGGCGAAGAATGCCACCGTCAGCCTGGCGCAGAAAATCGTCGCGCAATATCCACAGCAAACCGATTGGGCGGCACGGGCGCAGGCTCTTATGTACCTGGTCGAACAAGGCATTCCGACCTATGGAAACGCGACGGAATAGTGGACAACGCCCTCACGGCGCACAGCAAAACTCTCATTCGCCAAACTTCGTCTTATGCGAAACAATTTGAACCACATCCGGACGTCCAGGAGGAACGTTGAACGACTATCTTCTGTCGCTGGTGTTAGGGGTAATTGAGGGTTTAACGGAATTCTTGCCGGTCAGCTCGACCGCGCACTTGCGCATCGCTGAGGCGCTATTCCATATCGATCTGTCCAGTGGTTACTGGAAGATGTACACCATCATCATTCAACTGGGCGCCATATTATGCCTGCCAGTTTATTTCTGGTCGAGAATAGAAAAGTTTTTGTCCACGTACCCGCGCGGCGAAGGTGGTGACCGCACATTTTTGACGCATCCGCTCGGGCTCACCATGATTGCTTTTGTGGTCACGGCTCTTCCTTCCTTCCTGCTAACCAAAGTCATCGGCCAACACCTGGAGAGCCTGGCGATCATGGGTTATTCCCTGCTGCTGGGCGGGATTGTGATGTGGATTGTCGATGCCATGAAGGCGCCGTGGGAAAAGGCTGGCCCGGGCGCGGCGGGATCTAAGATCGATACCCGGAAGATGGAAGACATGTCCCTGGGTCAGTCCATCTGGATCGGCGCCTGCCAAATTCTTTCCGCCGTGTTCCCCGGTACATCGCGTTCGATGTCAACTATTGCCGCCGGCCAGCTGGCAGGCATGTCGCGGGCCTCGGCACTGGAGTTTTCCTTCTTCATTTCCATCCCCACCATGGTTGTGGCGACCCTCTACACATTGCTGAAAGCGGTGATGGGAAGAGGAGAAAATCCGATCGGCGCCTCGGATCTGAGCGTGCACGAATGGGCGGTGTTGGCCATTGGATTTGTGGTTTCCTTCATCGTGGCTTACTCCTCGGTGGTGTGGTTTATGTCATGGGTCAGGCGGCGGGGATTCGCTCCTTTTGCGGTTTACAGGATTCTGGTCGGAGCCGCTGTGCTGGCCTGGGCTAAGGGAGTGATTGGGTAAAACCGCCACGGTTTCCCAGGAATCAACCTTGATTAGGGCAAGAAAGCTGTTGATTCGGAAATCCGTCATCTTCCCGGAAATCGCAGCCAAGTTGCTGACTCTTAACCAGTAAGCTCATTTTGCAGGTGGCTGTCGACAGC
This sequence comes from Terriglobales bacterium, assembly GCA_051986135.1. Lineage (GTDB taxonomy): Bacteria > Acidobacteriota > Terriglobia > Terriglobales > Acidobacteriaceae > Gp1-AA122. The sequence continues at coordinate 23,917 of JBPYDQ010001143.1, forward strand.
ACTAAGTCGGCTACTCGAGTGAAATCCAGATTGTCGCCGGACCTGGTTCTTGTCATAATCATGTGGCTCTGGCGATCCCCACACGGGGGGTGAGGTGTCTTTTGTGCCCGCGTGCAACGACGCCCTAAATGAAGTATCTGGCGAAGGTATTCTCCCCAACTGCGAACCGCCGGCTCAATGAGCTGATCGGGATCGTTTTGTGTGTCTCGGCGCTCCTCCTGTTCCTCGCCCTGATCTCCTATTCACCGCTGGATCCGTCTTTGAACAGCGCTTCGGTGCTTAGTGGCGCGCGGGCGGCGCGCAACTGGATTGGAATTTTCGGTGCTATTGTTTCCGACTTGTGCCTGCAGGTTTTCGGTATAGGGGCTTTCCTGATCGCCGGCATGATCGCTGTTCTGGGGATGCGCTGGTTTCGCTCACGAAAGATTCATTCGCCCCTGGCGAAGACGATGGGAGCGGCTTGGCTGGTGATTTTTATCCCCGCGATGCTGGCCTTGATTCCCGGTAGCTGGCGCTGGATGAATGTAATTCCGCTGGAGGGCCTGATAGGCCGCGTGGTCGGCGACTTCCTGATCCATTACTTCAACCTGGCGGGCGCGTACATCGTCTGCGCCACGGTCCTGGCGGTCGCGTTGTATCTTTCTACAGCATTCTCATTTTCTGCGCTCCAGGTGTGGGTGCCCACTCGCTTCGCTTTCGCGATCGCCTTGCGGGACCGATGGAAAGACTGGCGGGAAGCCCGTGCCCGCAAAAAAGCTCAGAAAGAACTGGAGAAGCGACGCGCTGCCCGGCCGATGGCACCGACCCAGCCGGTTGCTGCCCAGGCGGTCGCTCCTCCGCCGCCGGCTCCGCCGGCAAGCCCAGTCAGATCGGGCATCGAGCGGGAGTTTGCCGAGAGGAACAGGGATGAGGGGCTCGGATCCGAGTCCGTTCGACCAAACCCTGAAGTCAGCGATCGAGCCGATCGCTTGCAAAAAGCAAAGACAACGCTGGCACGCGTCGCCGGCGGCTTCCGGCTCCCGCCTAGTAGCCTGCTCCATCGTCCGGATGAGCAGCAGGCGGTTGATGAAGACGAGCTCAAACACCTGGCGCAGGTATTGACGGAAAAATGCGCAGAGTTCGATGTGCGCGGACAGGTGACGCAAATCAATCCGGGGCCGGTCGTCACCACCTTCGAATTCAAACCTGAGGCCGGAATAAAGTACAGTCGCATCACCAACCTCACTGACGATCTCTGTCTGGGATTGAAGGCCGAAAGCATTCTGATCGAGCGCATGGCCGGCAAATCCACCGTGGGCGTCCAGGTTCCGAACCGTGAGCGCGAGATTATCTGGCTACGGGAAAACATTGAAGCGCAAGAGTTCATGGCCTCCAGATCTAAGCTGACTCTGGCGATGGGCAAAGACATTAATGGCCGAATTGTGGTGGCCGATCTGGCCGGCATGCCTCACCTCCTCATCGCGGGCTCGACGGGAACCGGCAAGAGCGTCGCGATCAACGCCATGATCATGTCCATCCTCTACAAGGCCACTCCGGAGCAGGTACGTCTGGTGCTGGTCGATCCCAAGCGGCTGGAGTTGGGCAACTACGAGGGTGTACCTCATCTGCATACCCCGATCATCACCGAGCCGAAGCTGGCAGCCAATGTCTTACGCAATGCGGTACGCGAGATGGAACGACGGCTCAAGTTACTGGCCAGCAAAGGCGTGCGCAACATCGATCAATACAACCGCTTATTTGACGAGGGCACGCCCGGCCTGTTCGACGATAGCCAGGACGAGCAGCCTATCCCATACATCGTCATCGTCATTGATGAGTTAGCTGATCTGATGATGTTGGATCAGAACAACGTCGAGGAGTCGATCACTCGTCTGGCGCAGATGGCGCGAGCGGTGGGAATCCACCTGGTGCTAGCCACGCAACGGCCATCAGTGGATGTGATTACGGGGCTGATTAAGGCGAACTTCCCCGCGCGCGTATCGTTCCGGGTGGCGACCAAAGTCGATTCGCGGACTATTCTTGACGCCAACGGGGCCGAAGCTCTCCTCGGTCGCGGTGATATGCTCTATCTCCCCGCGGGCTCCTCACGCCTGCACCGCTTGCATGCGCCATTCGTAACCGAAAGGGAGATCGCCCGAGTAGTTGAATTCTGGCGCTCGCAGGCCGTTGCCGAATATCAACAGCAGTTCCTGGAAACCCCGCAGGAGGAACGCGAACCCGGCGAACGGGGAGCCAGCGCGGAATCTGGTGATGAGGAGAGCGAGAACGATCCCTTGTTCGAAGATGCAGTCCGCCTGGTGGTGGAGTTTGGGAAAGCTTCCACTTCCCTTCTGCAGCGCCGCCTACGCATTGGTTACGGGCGCGCTGCGCACCTGATCGATTTGATGGAGCAGGACGGGATCGTTGGCGCCGCCGATGGCCCCAAGCCACGCGAAGTGCTCAAGCGCCCCGACTGGATCTCCGAAGTCGAACAGCAGATGCGCTAGTCTTCCCGGGCGCGAGCCAAAGAGTTTCCCGCCAGCGTTCCACTCGCTCCGACCGCAGCCACAATGCAGTAACTTGGGCCTGTTGTGAAGCCGGGTCCGCTACGCAATGGGGTGTCGAGCGAATCCCGAGACTCGGATCTTGCGAGGTACCGAACCTCGAAATAGCGGACAAGTAAACAGAAGAAAAGGCTATTTGGACTCTGGTAACAACTGAGTTCCAGGCGTTGAACGCCGGTCGGTGTACGAAACACACTGGCGAGCCGAAAAACCGGTCCGGAAGACGAAGTCAACTGCCGGACATCGGTCGAGGTCTGGTCACGATATCCTTAATTGCCAGGATTTACTGGGCTCAAATTGCGCCTTTGGGCTGAGAGTTTAGGAGTGCCGATGAAATTCCACACCGAATACCTTGTGTTTCATACCCGCAAGCACCGGGAGTACATCCACATCACCCCGAAAGTTGAGGCAATCGTCAAAAAGAGTGGGATCCAAGAAGGCATGGTGCTGGTATCCGCGATGCACATCACGGCGGCAGTTTATGTGAATGACGACGAATCTGGCCTGATTGAAGATATCGACCAATGGTTGGAAAAGCTGGCGCCCTTTAACAAAGACTATCACCACCATGACACCGGTGAAACGAATGGCGACGCTCATCTCAAAGCCTTAATGATTCACCAGGAGGTCATTGTTCCGATCACGGCAGGCAAGCTCGATTTTGGCCCCTGGCAGCGCATCTTCTACGCTGAATTCGACGGACAGCGAGACAAGAGAGTTATCGTAAAAGTAATGGGAGAGTAGAACAACCGCTAACTCTCGGCTTTCACGTTCGTCGCCGACAGAGGCGTTTCTTAAGTCAGCTGAGGTGATGAAGAAGTCTCGTGACGAAATTAGGGGTTTCCCGGCGCGCAACGACAGGAAGCAGGTTGGCCTTGCCAAGGCGCTCATCCCAGATCAGACCAAGGCCGTCGTGGACTATGTTATCGGCTGAACAAAATCAGAACGGCTGCTCCTGAATTCCAATCTGCGAGGCAATCGAGGTTTCGCGTGAAAGATTCAGTCCTGTGCGCTTCGATGACGATGATGTTCCCGCATCCACTGACTGATCGGGGCGCTCCCCGGCGGACAGGCCATAAAACTGGCGCCGCACATGGCCAACGGCGGGCGTCTCCCGTGAATCCTGGCCTCCAGCTCGGACCCGGAATTCGCCTCTCACGTGCGAATACCCCCAACCCCATTGGTCCGAAAATACCCCATCCGAGGCCGAGCATCTGCGCCCGAGACAGGGGGCCTTGTCAGTGTAGCTTTTCGGATAGGCCCTGTATCCGCTCGGTTAGGGACGAATGATTATCTGCGGATCTAATGTTCGGCCGTCAATCTCAACACTGTACTTATAACGTCCGGTGGCGTCAGCTTTAATCGTCCCCGAACGGCTGTTGCCTCGGTGGAAATGCCGCTGCTGGAAAGGCGACTCCGATGGGAAACAAATATAGAAATCTTTAGCCGTTGAATTGCAGCTCCACACAATCTCAACGTTGTCGCCGCCCTGCCCTCGGTCGATAACAACAGAATTGCGGTCAACCGTTGGCGAAGCCCCATCTTGGTGAATGATGTTGATTGGTATTTGAACGGGCGCGGTACTCACAGCTTCCTCCCTTATCGCTTGATTTGCCTCCAGATAGCGCCCGCAGCAACTAAGGTCGGATGATTATCTGCGGATCTAACATCTGGCCGTTAATCTCAACGGTATAATTATAAGTCCCGCTAGCATCCTGAACGATTGCTCCTGAATAGTTGTCTCCGCTGCCGTAATACCGCTGCTGAAATGGCGATCCAGATGGAAAACAAATGGAGAAACTCTTGCTGCAAAGCCAGACAATCTCGACATTGTCTCCACCCTTTCTACGGTCAATCACGACCGGGTCATGGTCAAGAGCGGGTGGCGCTCCGGGTACATGCTTTATGTGGACGGCTAGTTGCACTAAGGGTGGTTGCGGAGTTGCACTCATAGTGCCTCTTATAAATTTCACTTCCCTACTATGCTCTGGAATTGCACGTTATTCGCCAAAGTCTTGAACATCGGATCGTCCCGTACGCACGGTACCGAATAACCGGCAGCAACGGATTTTTGCAGGAAGTTCATCGCTACATCGGGCTGCCCTAATCGTACATAGATCTTGGCAGCATTGAAGAGCAGTTCCGAATCGCTGTCCAGTAGTTCGAGAGCATGCTGCAGGTACTCTAGTGCTGGTTTCTGCTGGTTGAGCATAGCCTGGTATAAAGCAAGGTGATACATGGCAAATGCGTCGCGTTGGTTGATCTGTAGCCTGTCTTTGGCGAGCGATATTGCTTTCTGGTAGGCGTCCGTGGCACGGTCCTGTTGCCCAGGCGTCCAGTAGTACGCCTCCGCCAGGTTGCCCCAGGCCAGATACGCCAAGGCGTCGTTCCCACCTACTTCGACCGCGCGTTCGTAGGTACGAGCAGCATCACTAAAACTCCCTTGGAGAAAAAGCGCGGTCGCGAGGTTTGAGTACGCGTCGACCGACGGCAAGATGGAAACCGATCTCTGGAATTGCGGTATCGCATCGGAATAACGTCCCTGGTACAGATAAGTACCACCGAGATTGTTGTATCCCTGAAAACTATCCGGGGCCAGCGCAATCATTTCGGTATACATGCGGGCGGCGTCTTCATAACGGGCGTGGCGCGAATAAAACCCGCCCAGCCAGGCGTATCCCCCCCAGTATTGCGGTCGCATTTCAATGGCACGCAGATAGGTTTGTTCCGCCTCCTTTGCCTTGCCAAGGCTCTCGTAAGCGCTGGCGAGGCCGCGCAGGGCATCGTCGCTGGTGGGGTCAAGCTCCACGGCGCGCTGCATCTGCTCGGCGGCTTCCTCATAATGGCCGGTGCTGGTATAGACCATGCCCAGGCAAACGTGTCCATTGGCAAGATCATTGGCCAGACTTACGGCTCGCTTGCAGTTTTTAAGTGCCTGGTCCACCCAAGTTGCTTCTCGTTTGCGGTCGTACTCGTGCAAATAGGCTTCGCCCAGCCCGGCATAAGCCAAGGCATAGTTGGGATCAGTCTCCAGGGCATGATTAAAGACAGTGATGGCACTCTCCAGGTTCTCGGGCCTGTGGTATTCCTGCAGGTACCCTCGGCCGCGGAGATAGTAGTCATAGGCGGCGGGCTGGTTGGTTCCGTGCGCCAGCAGTGCCACTTTTTCGCCCGGGCGCAACTCCAAGCCAAGCAACCCCACCACGCTCTGTAGAACGCGATCCTCCACGTCGAACGGTTTGGAAGACTCCACCGTGACCGTGTCGCCGCGCAACTCGGTTAGACTCGCCGTGTCCACCAGGCTGTAGCTCACCCGCATCAAATTCTTCGACTCTCGCAGGTTGCCCTCCAGGACGAGATTTACACCAAAATTTTTGCGGGCTTGCTCTGCTGTTTTGATCTCGTCGGCGCTGATTTCCCGGGACGAAACAATCTGGAGCGGATAGAAACTAGTCAACTGCGTGAGGCGAACGGCCAGGGTTTCGGTGAGTCCCTGCGCGAAGGCACGACTGTTGGGATCGTTTGAGGCTGGCGTAAATGGCAGGATGGCCAGGTGCATTCGTGCGGCAGGCGGCTGCCCGATGCCGAACCAGCGTCGTAATTGGGAGCGCATTCCGGCAAGCGCCGCTGCTAAGACTAGGACAGCTGCCAAGGCCGAAACAAGCACCTTTCTCCGACGCCGCGGCGCTGCTCTTCTGTGGGGCGGAAGGAGCTTGCTGGAGGTCACCCCACGCTCAACATCACGCAGATCGTCGAGTAGATCCTGGGCTCTGGCATAGCGATTCTTAGGATCCTTGGCCATGGCTCGGCTAACGATACGTTCCAATTCCCGGGGGATGCTGGAATTGAAGACCCGGAGGGGCGTCGCTTTTTCGTGCAGGATGCGGTGGGTGGTTGCAACGTAGCTGTCAGACAGGAAGGGATGATGTCCGGCCAAAGCCTCGTACAACACCACGCCCAACGAAAAAATGTCGGAACGACGATCCGCTCCCCTCTCCAGCAGCACTTCCGGAGACATGTAGGCGGGAGTACCGCCGATCGTAGCCGATCGATCGACCGTGGAACTCTGGTCGGAGCGGGATAGAAACTTGGCTACCCCGAAATCCAGGATCTTTACATTGCCGGCCGTACTCAGCATGATGTTTTCCGGCTTGATGTCGCAGTGGACGATGTCGACGTGGTCGGCGGCGACCAGAGCCTCGGCACACTCAACCGCGACCTTCAGGAATTCGTCGAGGCTCATGCGGTCGCGCAGGCGGCGACGCAAGGTTTGGCCTTCGACGTATTCCATGACGAGCAGAGCCTCATCCTGCTCGTCCATCACGTCATAAATCGCGGCTACGTGAGGATCGGTAAAGCGTGAGGCGCGCTCGGCTTCCTCTTGGAAACGGCTGCGGTAGACAGAATCTGAGCGCAGGTGTGGCGACAAGCGTTTGAGGGCGACTGTGCGCTTAAGGCGAGTGTCTTCAGCGCGGTAGACTTCGCCCATCCCACCTTTGCCTAGCCGCTCACCAATGACGAATCTTCCAACGGTTCGGCCAGTCAAAGAAGTGGACGAAGCTACGCCCATAGCTAGAGAAGCCCGCTCGCTAACGGGGGAGCCAGGCGGAGTTGTGCGTCGATGCTCTGTGCGCGCCCTCGATCCCTGCCACGCACCAGAATCGCCTGTTGCCAACGCATCTTACGCTCAATGCACAGTACAGGCAATCGACCTAGGAAGAAGTCTAAAAGGAGGCTGCGCTGGACCAAGCAGCACCTGATATTGTGCCACACTTCTCGAGTCCCATCTCTATAGAAAGTTCTTCATACAAAACGGCCCGCCGCCGGACTTCTCAAACTCGGAGAGGTCCACAACCACCGGCGTGAGTCGTTCCTGCTCGAGCACATGGGCGAGATCCTTACTCAAGTGGGGAACGATGTAATAGCCGTTAGCCACAACCCCGTTGCAGAGAAACCGGGTTGTGTCTTCTCGGCTCAGCTGGTATATCCGCTTCCAGCCTTGGCGCAGCTTCTCGAGAGCCTCAGGAGAAAATGCATCAGGGTAGAGAATCGCAGCCTCTGCATTCAGGGGAGACAAGGCCGCGTCCAGGTGGTAACAATATTCGTCCACCAGGTGCAACGGGATTACGGGGATGCTCAGTTCCCCCATGACCGCTCGGAATTTCTCAATTCCTCCCCGAGTGGAGCGGAAGCCATAACCTGCCCAGATCCTGGAAGCGTCTGGATGCCAGAGCAGGTCACCATGGCCTTCGAGGCACTCTCCGCGGAGATCAAGCGCAACAACCTCGTATTTACGTTTCCGAAACCATTCAACGTAATACCGGACTTCCCTCTGGCGGGAAGGATGTTTCATTTCACTCGGAACAACGAATTTCCCGATCTTCTCGTGGTAGCCGACGAAAACCAGGTTCGCAGCAAAAACCATGTCTTCCAGATCAGGAACAGGCTCAATGGTTTCGACTCGAACTCCAGCTTCCCTGAGCGCCCGCCCGAACTCTTCCCACTGCCGCTGAGCTTTCTCGCGGTCGATGGGCGCACACATGTAGGGATTCTTTCGGTCCCGCACCTCGAAGTGCGTCGGCGGACAGAGAAGAACCGCCCTCTCCGGCATCTAATAATGCTACTCGCATCGAGCGGCTAGCTTCCAGCTTTCCGAGACTCGAGTGCGCGCGTGCTTCCTAAATAAAACGAGGCGATTTCGTGCACTGTGAGTAGGTGCTTCAGGAGGAGGCGTACTGTCGCCCCGGCCCAGTCGCTATGACGATGCCCGCTGACGACCAGGGACCAAGAGACCAACGACTAATTGGGTTTAGGTGTGGCAAGATCGACAACGGAATTGATCCTTTGCAAGACCAGGGATTCGTTCGCTTGCGGCTTATCAGCCGACGGACTGTGCCGAACTGCCTTGCTTAATTTTTCGTCGAGTTGCGGTCGCTGCCGACGATCTCCCCTGTAAAGCACCAAAAAGTGCCGCATCTCGTCGAGTGCCGACTGGAGCACCTCGACGGACTCCGCCTCGTCCAAGGCGCTGACGGATTACCTCAGCTTCGGACCAGCGGAGGCTCGCATGGCGGCACAGTTCAGTTCTCGTTGGATGGCTCGCAGGTCTTCGGCGACACCCAAGGATTCTGGAGATCGATGTCGTCCATGTGGTCGTCATCGGTCATCGCGCTCAACCCATCGAATGGCAAGCTCAACATCTCGCCTAAGTGCACGACGAACGGCTGTCCGGTGGGCATGCGTTTTGGTAATTCTCTTGTACCTTCGGCCGAAATAGCCATCCGATGCGGGTTTTTACGCGCCTGCGGCATCGGGAAGCACGCGATCCGGCTCGCGCGGAATTTCAGAAATGCACCCACGGTGCCGGTCTCGCCTGGATTTTCGAGCTCCCGCACGAGGCCCAAGCAATCTATGCTCCCAGATCACTGGCGCACACCAACAGCCTGTCTCAACTTGCGAGCCTGACCTCGAGTGACCAATAGACAGCGACCGGCGTGTGCCAAAACCAGCC
>JBPYDQ010001144.1:0-3091 GCA_051986135.1 Terriglobales bacterium
AACTGCGCGAGGCGCAGACGCAGCACATCGGCGGAGCCCCTGGCTTCGACGACGCGCATCTGGACGCGGGCGGTAGCCAGCTTGGCGCGATCCAAGTCAACCTGCCTGTCCACGCCGGCGGCGATACGTTCCTCTTCAATTTTCTCGGTTTTCTGATTATTGGTGAGAGCAGTGGCCAGCAGGTCGCTGTCCTGACTCCATTTGCTCAGCTCCATATAGGCGAGCACCGTTTCCTGAATGATGGCGTCGCGCTGGTCAGCGTTGCTGGAGGTGGTTGCCTCAGTGTCGGTACGCGCGGCGCGCACAAATTGCGTGTGGGCGGGACTATAGAGAATCTGCTGTGAAGTCACGTTGAACAGGGAGGGCGCGGCATTTTCCAGACTGAGCGGAAATCCGTAGCTTGCCCCTATTCCGGAGGCGAAGACCAGTCGAGGCAAATAGGCACTGCGCGCTTCACGGTAGGTCGCCATCGCCCTCTCGTGGTCAGCGGCAGCCAGCGTCACCTGGCCACTGTGCTGCAAGGACAATTCCACTGCGCGCTGCAAAGTCACCGTTTGAGCGTGGGTCACCTGGGAGGCGAGAAATACGATCAGCGAGAACGACCACGGGCGTAACGCATTCATTCGAATAACCTCGATCGTAAGTAGAATTTAAAACGGCCACCGGTTTTCGAGGATGATACGGATCAGATTCCGTGACGGGGAGCCAAAGCTCCCTTCGCACACACTTGGTGTCAATCTGGCGACGGGGCAACCTGACCTGAGTCAGTCGCGAAAAACGGACCGAGAACCGCCACGCGTTCTTGGGACCAGAAGAGCAGGTCAAAGTGGATCATGGGTTGAGTCGGCTGAGCGCTTCCTTGGCAGCCGGGAAGTTGCTGGCCATGGCGAGTGCCGCGCGATATTCGCGGGCTGCGCCTCGGGTGTCGCCTTGCCTTTCCAGAGCCGTGCCGAGCACGTAATGTGCCTGAAACAGCGGAGATTTTTCGCTGGGCGCTTCGGAGGCAAGATAGCGGCGGACGAACTGGGCAGCGGTTCGAGGATTACGGCCGGCGCGCAGCATCACCTCGGCGGACTCGACCATAACCTCATTGTTTGCCGTGGGTGAATTGACTGCTCTTTGCAAATCTTGTTCCATCTCATTCAAGCGGTTCTGGTGTTTGTAGAAGAGAGCGAGATTCAACCAGTCATGTGCATTCCCGCCGCTGGCCGCGACCGCAGCCTGGTATTCCTTTTCGGCGGTGCTGGCATCCTTTTGCTTTTCCGCCAGGCGACCCAGGACGTAGTGCGCTTGAGCCGGAGCAATCGCTGCCAGGGCTCTGGCTTGAGCGCGCACCTTATCATCACCCCCGCCGAGAATGCCCGGCGCGTTTGTGTAGAACTCAGCCAGATCAACTCGGGCGTCGACGTTCCGGGGATTCAGTTCGACCGCCATCTCGAATTGTTTGCGAAGTTTGCGGGCCAGACTCATAGCCGCGAATGCGCGCGATCTGTCTGCCTTTTCACCATAAGCGCGGGCCAGCCAAAGGTGATAGTTGCTGTTGCGAGGTTCTAGAGAGACCGCTCTCTCGCACTCCGAAATGGCTTGATCCCAATCACGCAGGGACAGGTAGGCACGGCAAAGATAATTGTGGGAAGCTGCATCGGACGGAGTTCTCTCCAGTTGCGCCTGGAGCGAGGCAATCACATCATCCACACGGCCTGCCGCCAGCAGTTCACTCGGCGACGCCGCCGCTCGCGTTACCGGCAAGAAGAGTGCAAAAATCACCAAGATAACTAGGGATTTCAAGGTAGACATCTGTTACTGCACCACCTTCACAGCCTGATTGTCGCGCAGCGGTTTGGTACTGAGCGAGCCAAGCGCGACATCTTGGTTGTCCGACAGTCCTTCCGTTACCTCCGCCTGGGTTAAATTGATGATCGACGTTCTCACCGGCTGGCGACGCAACTCTTCGTCTCGAATGCGATAAACGTACGGCGTGCTGTCATCCATGCGCAAGGCCTCGCGTGGAACGACCAGCACGTTGCTATGCTCGGCCGTGATGATCTGAACGGTGACATTGGTGTTGGGCAGGAGCCGGTAATCGGAGTTATTGAGGTTAGTGGTGATCTCGCCCACGTTGCGGCTGCCCAGCAATTTGACCGTGGCGGGAATATTCAACAATTGGCCCCGCCACATGCGCCCGGGCAATGCATCCCAGCTAACTTCGATTCGTTGGCCGAGAGAGAGACGCCCAACATCGGGCTCGTCAACAAATGCCCGAACGCGAACTTGGGACAGATCAGCTTGCTGTAACAGCAGATCGCCCGCATTCACGTAGTTGCCTGCACGAACAGCCACCGAATAAACCACGCCGTCAAAGGGCGCCGTGACATTCGATCTGTTCACGACGGCGGTAGCGGCATCGTAAGCGGCCTGGGCCTCGCTTTTTTGCGCTTCGACGTGCGCCACTTCAAGCTTGGAATAGCGATCTGCGAGCTTCTGCTCAAGCAGCTGCACACTGGCTTGTGCCGTACTGAACTGAGCCTCGGCCTCCTTGACCTCGCCCAGGGAGGCCGAGCCGTTGTTCTCGAGCCTGCGCAGCGCTTCCAGATTGCGCTCAGCATTGTCCCGATCGACTCGAGCTTTAACCAGCTGCGCGTCGGTGGTGAGCACTTCTTCTCGGGTGCCTCCGGTCTGGACGGCATGGATGTCGGCCTGCGCACCCTTTAGTTCGGCGACCGCCTTGGCTCGATTGGTGCGAGCGTCAGCATCGTCCAGCTGCAACAGCAGCTGACCCCGTTTGACGTGATCGCCTTCTCGGGCCAGCACGCGTACCACAGTCGTGGCAGTGGGGGCATGTGCCTCAAAGTTGTTGATTGGTTCAACCTTGCCGTTGGTTGAGATGACGCTGCGAATGTTCGCCCGGGTCACACGCGCGGCGCGCACCGGAATGGCGCCGCTGTTCATGGAGTTGAAGGCGGCGAACAGAATCACCGCCAAGGCAATGGCGATTGCAATAATCCACCATCGGTGACGGGCAAACGGGCCCTCTCCGCTTTTGTTCAAAGCTGCCATTTACATGATGTGTAAGTACTAAGATACCACCTGC
>JBPYDQ010001145.1:0-4027 GCA_051986135.1 Terriglobales bacterium
GGGAGAGTGGCGAATGTTGCACGGGCGGGCGTCCCAATAGGCCTTTACGTCCTCGACCCCAGGCGCGTCGTCCTGCCTCATCGGGCCCGCGCAATTTGCCGACATATTTGGCTCCTCAAGATCAAGGGGCTGCAGTACGGCCCGGCGGTTTCGGGCCCGGGCAAGTGTCTGTGTGACGTAGCCCTTAACACGATCGCCGCCGCATAGTCACGCCTGAAGGCACGGTCACTCAGTGCCGCATAGAAGATCGTCGCGCTCGTCCCGCGTCACGCCCTTCGTGGCCAAATTCGAATTCACCCTGACAATGTCTTCAACCGCGGTGACCAAGGGCGCGATGCAGACCGGCCACAGCAGGTCGTGACAGTTCCGCTCATTTAAGGCCAGGGGATTTCTGGGCTCGGTTAAGTGATCGACGACCCGCTGCCAGAATAGCACAGGGTCGTCCTCAATGGTGACGCCCGGCGCTTCCACCCACGGCTCAAAGCCAACAAACGCTTGCGTCGTCGCGACAATGGGACGATTAGTGAGCAGTGCCTCAGAAGTCTTTACGTTCGAGCCACCACCGCGGGTCTTGGGCAGCAGGATTACTGAGGCACGCAAGAGGAGCGCCTCGAGGACTGGCGGATCCACAATACCGAGCATTCGGGCATCGCGGATCAGCGGACAATTCTTTTGGTGGGGCTCAAGTAGCTTTCCAACACTGCCGCAGATAAGCAGCAATCCAGGAAGCGGCGGCCGTAGTCCCTGCGCGAGATCAAGCAAACCGCGCGCGTTAGGTGGATGTGCCGAACTGACGAATAGCGCAACACGCGTGTTCCCAAAGTAGCTGTCTAGTGCAGCTGTGGCCTCGGCAGCAGAGTCAGGCTGCTTTCCGCCATTCCGAACAACCATCACGCGCTTCGCGCCAATACGGTGAAAACAAGCGGCGTCATAATCAGATACTGCCACTACTAGGTCGCTTTCCCGAGCGATCTGCTCCTCTTCGCTCGCGACTTTATGGAGCAGTTCCCAGTTCTCGTATCCGTAGATTTCTGCAAGATCCCGCCGGTATTCTGTTTCGAAATTATATGAAGAATAGATAATTGGCACGTCGGGTAAGTACCCTCGATCTCGCAACGCGCGGACGACCGGCCAAAGATATATCTCCTCCAACTGCACGGCATCGGGCTGAAAGCGCAAGACTGCGTCCTGAAATCGCGCGAACAGCTCCGGAACCTCAGCGAATGCGTTCCAGAGGGAGAACTCAAAAGTCCTTCCCGAGCGTACGATGTAGTCGATCGCCCGTTGGTCAATTGCCACATCGTTGGGCGTGGTGTCCTCCAGCGGAACATTGGTTGGGTCAAAGACTCCCATGAAAAGCACATCATGCCCACTTGCGCGGTAAGCGGCGGCTATGCTGGCTGCCCGGATCTGCCCACCATGGCGAGGACGCCCAATGGGCCACTGGCCTAACATGAAGACCCGCATGGAACCGCTACCGGGGTGTACCAAGCAGGTTTATCTGCTTGCCGTCACTGCGGCTATTGAGTACCCGCACATCGTAACCCATCTCATCGAAAAATCGGTGATAGTGCTCAAGCGTATGACCATGGCATTGCGCCATGTCGGGTTCGTACTCCACGGCAATGATTGGATTGCAGCGCTGGATCGTTGCACCCGCACCTTTTAAGACATGCAGATCGTTGCCCTGTGTGTCGACCTTGATGAATGCCAGATCAGTAAGGCCCAGCTGATCGATCGTTTGCGTACAAATGCCATTAGGATCGCTCTCATCAGCAAGGTGGAAGGTTAGCGCAGCCTCATTGTCAATTCTGCCATCTGTCTTAGGTAAAGGAATCTCTTGTCTGGTTTTTTCTGCCAGCCTTAGACGTCCAGAAATCGCGTAAAGTGCTGTGTTTAGCGCTATCACATTTCGGCAGTTGTTGAGCAATAGGTTAGCGCAGAGCATACGGTAGAGCTCGACTTGGGGCTCGAATGCATAAACAGTGCGGAAGAATCGGGACATGTACGTGGTATGGAAGCCAAGGTTGGCGCCCGCGTCTATCGCACTGCCGTCGGGTCGACCGGCCTGCTCAATGATCGGCTTGAGATGCGCATCGAATGAGCCCGCCAGGACGTGGTCGCTGATTAGACCAGTCTGCCGAACCAAAAAACGACCGTAGCGGCATGAGTTCAAAACGAGCGAGGTGCCGGTGATCGCGAGCGATTGGTTTGGCATTAAAGCTGCCATGGGCAACGGTAAGACCTCGACCCGTTGCTGTTCCTGAGCATGCTCTGCTTCCGGGGTTGCAAGACGGCCGTCACTCGGCCGCTGCTGGCCCTTAAGCGCATCCGCCAGTTGCCTGAATTGTAATAACTGTTCTACGAATTGCTTTTTCAGGTTGTCCGTTTCACAACTGCAGTCATCTACACTGTCTTCAAGGTTGCCTAGGCGGTGTGTCGATGCCAGCTGATCCTTGCGCAGGCCATCCATCAGCACACCAATGCGTGCCACTTCGGCTCTATGGTTCTTTATGGCGGCGTTATGGTTCTCTATGTTCTTCTTTAAGTTTTCTTGCATAGAGTTAAACATGTTTTCCTGCGTTGAGTTAAGCGCCTGGAGTGCTTGGACTATCTCCGCAAGGTATGGCCGCAAAACAATGAACAAGCCTTTCCTGAACGGATTTGTCAGCCATGCGCGGCTCGTGGTGCTGCGGCCAGACTGCTGAAGCTTGTTTATGTCCATTAGTCCTGAACGTGGCTAAGGGTGAGCTGTGAGATGTTGACCAAGCGCGTGCTTAGCAAGGAGAACCGTGGGCAAGCGAGGCTCATCCAGGCGATGCCGATCCCACGGCCTGGCCGCGCTGCGGAGCACACGTTCAATTCCATTGAGGCATCGAGAGAAACTTAAGTCTTGTCGGACAAGCCGCGCTGCACGCCGACCCATATTGGCAATATCCAGCTCACCTCTCAGAAGCTGCCGCATTGCGGCCGCTAGCGAGCAGGATGTACGGTCAATCTTCAGACAGTGCAGGCGGTCAACCAGACGTTCAGCGACACCAGCATTGCGAGTGATTATCGGTATCAGCCCGCAGGCGGCAGCCTCGATCGGCGCAAAGCCGAACGGCTCACGGGTTTGGGCCGGAAACAGAAATGAATCGTATTCCGGCAGGAGGGCAAAGAACTCCGCCTGACTCACGCCCGTGCGCCATCTGATGTGGTCGCCGACACCGCACTGGGTCGCTAAAGCGATCCAGGATTCGGGCCTGGATCCGCTAACGCAAAAGATGTCAATTGTGAAGTCCGCGTAACCCTGAGCGACGAGCTCGCCACATGCCTCGACAATGATGTCCGTCCCTTCATGAGATCCAACTGATCCAGCGGCGAGAAAGCGTAGACGTCCCGGTTCACTGTAACGGGTGCGCAGACGGAGCTTGTCAGCCTCCACCCAACCGGGAATGATTTCAGGCTGTATGTCGAATCGTATACCGGTAAGCTCCGCGACTTCGTCGATGATCTGCTGGCTCGCTGCAATGACATGAGCGCCCGTAAAGATTCGCCAGTTATTACGTGCGAACAGTGCTGCCGCGGGGGGGTGGACCCCGGCGAGAAGAAGGGCAGGAACGCAGTCCATCAGGTGCATGACCCAGGGCGTTCCGGTCTGCTCGAGCACGTCAAGGATGGCAAGGCCGCCCAGGCCGAGAACATACCAGACATAGACGAGATCAGGGCGAAACCTACGGAGATGATGCAGAACCGTTGCAGTGTTGGCGTATTGGGATGCTGAGCGCTCATATATCAAAGCGTCTGCAACCTCCTTGGTGGCGGGACTAGTCGGTTCGAAGCCTCGCAGTGCCAGCGTCCGATGAACACGAGGCGGGTCGCCATACGAAGCCAGCAGCGCATGTCCGGTGAGCACTTCCACCTTATGCTCCCGAGCCCGCAATCCATCGACTACGTTTTGGCACGCAATTTCGTATCCGCCAACGACATGAGGAGGATACCTATTGGAGATTGTCAGGATCCGCAAGCCACACCTTCCTGCCGG